>CALBXO010000742.1 GCA_937890335.1 uncultured Pseudomonadota bacterium
GAGAAAGGAGAAACTGTCGGTGAGCTTCCGGGTGAAGCGCTCGGGCCCCATCATCCAGTGCAGCGCCGTCGCGTCGGGTGACCACCGCAGAAAATAGCCCGCGTTGTCGGAGACCTGGGCCACGGGAACACCGGCGCCCTTGGCGCTGAGCTCGACTGGAAGGTTGCCCCCGGCGAACGCCGCGACGTACACGCGAAAACCATGGGTGAAGGCGATCCAACGACCGTCGGGGCTGACCCGCATATTCGTCGCCTCTGTGATGGTCACATGCTCGCGTCGCTCGTGGCCACGGAGATCCGTGCTGACCAACACCCTCGCGTCTTCTTTGCCGCTCTCCACGGCAAACAGGCGGGCTGGGTCTTTGCCAAAATGGAACGAGGAGCCATCGCGACGCACTCGCCAGGGCGCGGCGTCCCCGGACAGCGGGTACGCATACAGACCTTGTTTGCGGACCCAGCGCTGGGCCCGCGTGGAGCTCGCGCCGACCCGCCGGGCAAGCAGAACCTTGCCGTCCGGTGTGAACAGCGGCTGGATGTAGTGGCCCGGCTTCTTGGTGACCGTCCGGCTCTTGCCGGACTTTGCGTCCGCGATCCGCAGCGCGCCCAGGTTTGCGTCGTGCCACGTCGTGTAGGCGATGGACTTCCCGTCGGGCGAGAACACCGGGTAGAGCTCAAAGTGATCGTTCTGGCCGGTCAGGCGACGAACCTTTCCCGTGGCCTGCTCGCGCAGATAGATTTTCCCCAGCGCCTGGTACGCGAGCCACTTGCCGTCTGGCGACGCGCTCGGCCACCGAATCACACGGACATCAAACGTGTCCGGGGCCACGGCGACGGGCGAGCGCAGCGGCTCACTGACGGTGCGCGCGTGCACTACGTGGAAGGGAATCTCCACGGGCGCCAACGCCTCACCCCTGCGCGCGTCGGCGCGCCAGATCTTGCCGCCAGCCCAGAACACAATCTGCCGCGCGTCTGGGGTCCAGGCCATGGTCGGGTAGACGCCGTGAATGGCCCACGTCTCCTGCATGTCGCGGTCGAGTCCGCGGTAGACCGGCCACTCCGAACCCGACCGCATGTCCTGCACAAACAGCACGGAGTCGAGCCCGACACGCCGCACAAACGCCATGTGTTTGCCGTCCGGAGAGGGGGTGGGGCGCACCGCGCCGCCGGCGCCGCCGAGGAAGCCCACGATGCGCTTGTCGCGCAGGTCGATGCGCTTGATCTGGTAGATGTAGCCGTGGGGGTCCTTGTTGTACTCGAAGCTCGCGCCGGGCGTCGTGTCCTGCGAGAAGTACACATACCGCCCGGCGTGGCCGAACACAGGCTCCCCAAGATCCTTCTGATCATTGGGCTTCTTGTTGAGCTGCACCCCCTTGCCACCGCTGCGGTGGTACATCCAGATCTCGCCCGAGCCCAGGCTGCGACCGGACGTGAAGTGCTTGCGCGCCACAATGTACTCGCCGTCCGGCGACCACGCGGGGCTGTTGAGGAGCCGGAAGCTCTCCTTGGTGACCTGGCGCGCCTCTCCGCCCGCGCTGGGGACGACCCAGATGTTGTCGCCCCCACCCTGGTCGCTGGTGAACGCGATCCACGCGCCGTCGGGGCTGAAGCGCGGCTGCATGTCCCACGCGATGCCCTCGGTCAGCGCCTTCGCGTCGCCCCCGAGAAGCGGCATCGTGTACAGGTCCCCCAGGAGATCAAAAACGATGGTCTTGCCGTCCGGACTCACGTCCAGGCTCATCCACGTCCCCTCGCGCGTGTCGATGGGGACGACCTTTGTCGGTCCAGGCGGCACGTTGACCGACCACTTCTCCTTCTCCGCTTTGTCCTCGCCCTCCTTGCCCTCTGCCTTGTCGGGCGCTTTGTCCGCGACCGGATCGGGCGCGTCGGCCCCGGCGGTGACCACGCGCACGCCCACAGGCGGGTCCATCACCGGCTGCTGGGGCGCTGGGGTCGAGCAAGACAGGCACACCAGGAGCAGCGTCAGCGACGCGGCCGCCGGCCGAGCGAGAGAATTGAGGTTGGTTCGGTGCATGCGCAGCGTGTCCTGCCGGCGCTTGGCACGCTGGCGTTAGCCCGCGTGGAGAGGCGCAGGCGCGTGCCGGTGATAGCGGGCTGCGCCACGTTTGTCGACAGCCCGCACCACTCTGCGGCCGGTACCTACTGCCGGCGGGTATGTCCGTATTGGAGGCATGAGCCGGCGACCTTCCAATAGCCGATCTTGAACGGGAGCGGCTCTGGCTTCGCCGCCTCGTAGGCGTCCCGCAGCGTCCCCTGCCGGCGGCCGAACAGCTTGTGCGCCCGCCGGTAATCACCAAAAAGGCGCACCTCAAACCGGGCTGAGAGCGCCGCGTACCCGACCCCCGTCTCGTCCTGCAAGACCGAAGTGGCGTGGTTTACGATGGCGTCACGGACGACGTCAAAGCCCCGATTCTGCAGCAGGTGCGACGCGGCCTTGAGGAAGGTCGCTGCGCGGCTCGACGCCAGCACGAACTCTGTTGCGCCAGGCCGCTTCGTCAGGCCGCCGTCGGACAAGTCCATCTGCAGGTAGTCCACAATCACGGTCCGGCCGTGGTCATCCAGCTCCAGACGGACGCTGTCCCAGGAGTCCGAGGCCACGACCTTCCCAGCTGCGTCCACGGTGATGGGCTTCACCGCCGAAACCGTGAACCCCTCGTGGTGGGCGAAGAGCATCAGGACCCCGGTGATCCCCTCCACGAGTTGCTTGCGCTCGAAGGACCGGCGCATCTCCTTGGTGCCAAAGAATCCCTTCTTTACAAAGGTCGCCAGCCCCTTCCGGAAGATGCCCAGCAGTTGGTCGAGACGCTCGGCGGACCCCGTCAAATCCGGAACGCGTCCCGCCGGTTCGAGTCCGGCAAGCACATACCTCTCAGCGCTTGGATACACAGTGTGGGCGGTTGAAAAGTCCGGGCCGCTGAACGGGTAGAACACCTGCTCGGCCGGCTCGATATGGGTCTTGGCCCACGCGCCGAGCGGGGCCCCCACCTTGGCGTCGAACCGCTCCCAGCGCGCGGACATCGCCGTGTTGTGCCGATGCAGTGCGCCACCCCGGCCCGGATCGGCGTCGTCGCCGGGTACACTGGCTCCGGCCAACAGGGCGGCAACCTCCGCCGCCCCGGCGTGCGCCGCACCCTCAAACGGGAACAACCCCACCAGGGCCACCGCAAAAACAAGAAAAACCCTCATAGCGGCAAACCCTAACACGGGGTGGTTGAGGGTCTTACAAATTCGGACCGAGCACCGTCGCCAGACCGGCCCTCTGCGTGAAGGGAGAGTTGTGACTGTGGACTATCCGAGCTCCGCGTAGAGCACCTCAATCTCCGACCGCCACTCGTCCTGAAGGGCCGGTTTCTGGTGTTTGGCCTTCCGGGCCAGGTCGGCCTCCAGGAGAGCCTCAAGCTGCAGAATCCGATCTTCCAGGTCGGTGTCCCGCGCCGCTGGCTGCTCAGGCTCGGGCCCGGTTTTGCGCCGACGGCTGGTCGTACCAGACGTCCGGCCCGTCCACCTCGCGCAGGCCACCGTCCTGGATCAGCAGGTATCGCGTCGCGACCGTCCGGACAAAGCGCCGGTCGTGCGAGACAAAAACCACGGTCGCGCCGCCCTCCAGCAGCTCGGACTCCAGCGCCTCGCACCCCTCCACGTCCACGTGGTTGGTGGGCTCGTCCAACAGGAGCAGCGTCGGTCGCCGCAGCTTCAGCACCAGAAAGCGAAGCCGCGCCCGCTCGCCGCCGCTGAGCGAGCCAACCTCACGGTCGTGTTCGGCCGCGGGAAACCCAGCGTTGACCAGCGCTGACCGCATGCGCGACACCGACGCGTCGGACGCCTCGCGCACCGTCTCCAACAGCGTCGCATCCGGTGAGAACCCATGCTCCAGGGCCTGGTCGTAGTAGCCGACTACCGCCTGGGGACTGACCCTGACCGAGTCTTGTCCCTCGCCCGCCGCCGCGGCGAGGATCTCCTTCATCAGCAGCGTCTTGCCCGCGCCGTTGGGCCCGAGCAGGCACAGGCGCTCGCCCCGCGGCACGTGGAGCCAGGGCACGTGGTAGAGGTCCTCCCCGCCGGGAATCGTCACCGTGTGGTCCTCCAGCGCGAGAGCGCGCGAGGCGCGGGTCTCTGCCCCCGCCAACCCCAAAGTGCGACGGTCCGCCCACGGCGCCGCGGTCATCGCGCCCTCCATCTTTTCAATGCGCCGCCCGATGTTGCGCGCCCGGCGCGACAGGTCCTCGTTGTCGTAGACGTGACCCCAATGCGCGAGGCGCTTCATGCTCGTCTCGAGCCGAGCGATATTTTTTTGCTCTGCCTCGCGCCGGACAAGGGCGGCGCGCTCCTGGTCGAGGAGCTCGCAGCGGGCGCGCGAGTACGGCAGGTCGAACGCGCGCGCCGCGCCGCCACGCAGGAACACCGTCCGCGTAGTGACCGCGTCCAGAAGCTCGCGGTCGTGGGAGATGAGCACCACCGCGGCCCGCACCCGGCGCGCCAGAAACTCCTGAAAACGCACCACGGTCTGCACGTCCATATGGTTGGTCGGTTCGTCCAGCAGGAGCACGTCCGGGTCGGAGGCGACGGCGCGCGCCAGGAGCAGCCGGTTGATCCAGCCGCCGCTGAGTTTGGCGGCCTCGCGGTCCAGCAGCGCGGCGTCAAAGCCGAGCCGCGTCAGCAGCTCTTCGGCCACGTAAGGTTCCGGCGCCTCCTGCGCCACCACGTCCAGCGCGCGTGTGCCGCGCAGCTGCCTGGGCAGGAATTGCTCCACCAACCGGACGCGGCAGCCACGGGCGTAGACCACCTCGCCCTCCTCGGGCGTGAGGACGCCGGCGAGCAGCGCCATGAGGGTGGACTTGCCGCAGCCGTTGGTGCCCACGAGCCCTACGCGGTCCCCGCGGGCGACGTGGAAATCAACGCCGTCGAGCAGCGGGGCGCTGCCGTGGCGATACGAAAGATTCTGAACGGCCAGGAGTGACATGCCGGGGAGATAGGGTCGCGGACGGTGACGCGCAAGGGGTGTCTCACACGCCGCTCCTTCACGCCGCCGCCACCCACACTCCCTTTGTCAGACACCTGTACTCCATGCCCCGCGGACGAGGGCGCTCAGCAACAATGAGCAGGTACGTCCACGCCCCGCGGACGTCACCGGCGCTGGAGGTACGCGTCGAGGTGGCCCAGGCACTCCGGAAGATTTTGGCGACCAAACCCGACCCTCACCGCCTCCAGACCCGGCTCAAACACCGTTCCGGGCAGCAGAAGCACGCCCGCTTTGGCCAGCGCATCCCGGCAGAACGCGTCGGCGCTGTCGCGCTTGAGTCCGGGCAGCGCCACGGAACCTGCACGTGGTCTGTGCCAACCAAACACGTCTTGATGGCGGCCAAAGAAGTCGTCCAGCAGGGCCAGATTTCGCCGCACAATCTCCACATTCCGGTCAGCAATCACGCCGGCGTGACGGAGGGCAAGCTCGGCCAGAAACTCGCTCGGGGCGCTGTTGCAGATGGTCGTGTAGTCCTTGTAGGCGGCCATCTTCTCCAGCAGCGCCCGGTCCCGCGTGGCAACCCAGCCAATGCGCAGCCCCGCCAGCCCGTACGTCTTGGACATGACCCCGAGAGACACGGCCCGCTCGTTGAGGTCCACGGCGGCGGGCAGTCGGTCATTTGGGTCCACCTCCAGCCCGCGGTACACCTCGTCGCAGAACAGTCGGAAGCCGTGACTGTCGGACAGCGCTGCCAGGCGGTGGACAAACGAGGCGTCGGGCAGAAAGCCCGTCGGGTTGTGGGGGAGGTTGACCACTACCAGTCGTGTGCGCTCGGTGAGCAGCGCCTCGAGATCGGCCAGATCCAGCGCCCAGCCCCGCTCCGGGTCGCCGCGCCAGGACGACACCTCGCAGCCAATGGCGCGTCCCACCTCGGCCAGCGACTGGTAGCAAGGTGTGTGGACGATTGCGTGGTCACCGGCGTCGAGTGCCACGTTCATGAAATTGAAGATCGCCTCCTGCGCCCCGGCGTGGACGAGGATGTTCTCAGGCTGTGCAGTGGTGTAGAGCGCCGCGATCCCTGCCCGCAGCGACGGCGCGCCCCAGGACTCGGTGTACCCGAGCGGCAGGCCTTCGAACCGCGCGCGCGCGTCCGGCTCCAGGTCCAGCACCTCGCCGAGGGTCAGCGTCTCGCAGTCCGAGGAGCACAGCGGGTAGGGGGCGGAGAACTCGTGTTGGGCAAAGTAGCGCTCCAGACGGAAGGGCTCGATCTTCATGGGAGGTTACACCGGGCGGCGCGTGGCGCGGGTTGATGTCTCCAACAGATCATACATGGGTGGCAGCGGGCGTCATCCCCACTGGGCGCCCGCTGCGCCGCCGCCGGCCCGACGCACCCCTCAGTTCAGCGGGTCCGTGGTACCGACTGCCGCATGGGCGTGGAAGGAAAAATTGTCGAGCAGCACCATGGAGTCGTAGATCCCGTCGCCCTCGTCGTGAATCGAGAACGTCAGCTTGAACGTCTCGCCCGGCGTGATGGGCCAGCTGGTGCGCAGCCACCCGGTGCTGCCGTTGCGGTCAAAGCCGGTTCCCGCGTTGGAGATGGGGTGGAATTGGTTCTCAAAGTAGTTGTTGTCCACCTCGATGGACTTCCGGTTCGCGTCAAAGCTGATGTTCGTGCGCTTGCCCTCGTTCGTCGATTGGGCCTCCAGGATGGCGTAGAACGTGTCGTTGTAGTTCTGCTGCACAAACTCCGGGTACTCAGCGGACAGGTAGTTGAAGTCAAACGAGAAGCTCTGGGCCTCCGCGGGCGCCGTGATTTCCAGAGTAATCTGTGTCAGGTCATGCGCGCCGCGCCACTCCTTGCCCACCCGGCGCGCACCCATATAGCGGGGCTGCGGGTCGGGCCAGCGCCGCTGCCGCAGCTCGCCTGAGCCCACGGGATCCGGGTTGCCAACGGGCCCCGTGCTCATGGCCAGGAACCGGTACCCCTCCATGGGAACGAGCTTGCGGCTGTTGAGCAGCCGCGTGAGACCCTTGACCGCGCGGGACTCGCTGGCGCTGCGAATCTCCACCGACTGGATGTGTTCCGCGGAGATGCCGAGCACCGCGTCGGGCGACGTGTCGTCGCGGTCGCGCGCGCCGGGGAACGTCTCGCCCTCGTCCAGAGTCTGGCGGTAACGCTCGATGAGGCGCACCGCGTCGGCGAGCTCGATGTCACCAAGGTGGTCCGCCGTGTCGGCCACATAGTCCGCCGTCAGGTCCCAGACGGCCAGGTTCTCGTCCCGGTACTCGTCCAGCGGGTACTTCATCTTGCGCAGCGACTCGGCAAACGCGACCAGCGCGTTGCCCTTGAGGATCTGCTCGCGCTCGGTGAGCATCTCCTCGCGCAGAAAGGATTTGCCGTGGGTCTGCCGGTCGCCGCCAATGGGGGTGTACTCGGCCTCAAACTGAAACTTCTCCGCCCCGCCGGGGTCGACGTCCTCAGCCTCCAGGAGCAGGTGGTAGATCATCTGGTCATTGGGCGAAAGGTACTGCGGAGTTACCGCGGACTTCTTGCGCGAGATCTGCTCGCCGTGGAACGCCTTGACCGACCAGCCCTGCGGCATCTCCATTTTCAGGCGCACGTCCTTGAGTGCGACGTCAAAGTTCGCCACGAACTGCTCGTCCGTCAGCGCGCGGCGCACCTCCTCCTTCCTGTCGATGAACAGGTACGCGCCACGGCCCTTGTCCGTGAAGCTGTCCATGAGCCTGTCTTCAAACCCGGAACCAACCCCGATGCCGGCCAGGTAGATCCCCTCGTCGTCGCCGTCCGCCGCGTGCTTCTCGATGGTCTTCTGCGACAGTCGGCCAAAGTTGGCGGCGCCATCGGAGATGACAATCACGCGGGTGGTATGGCCCTGGGTCTTGTGCTCGACGGCCAGCTTGTACGCCTCCACGACGCCTTGCTCGAGGTTCGTCACGTCGGTGGGTGTCAGCGCGGCCAGCTCGTCGTCGAGGCGCGCGCCTGTAGCCGGCGTTCCCTCGAGATAGGCGAACAACGTGTGCGCCTTGCGGTTGGCAACGACGAGCGAGAGGTGGTCCTGCGGGCGAAGCTTCTCGGCGAAGCCGCGCAGGAAGGCGCGGGCCAGCTGGTCGGAGCGGCCGGCCATGGAGCCAGAGCTGTCCAGCAGGACCACCGCGTGCATCGGCGCCATGTCGGCGCGGTCGCGCTGCGGGCCGCGGACGGCCACCTGAAGCGAGAAGGCGCGCGGGTTGTCCGTGGGTCGCATCTGCGCATCGATCGCGACACCGTCGTCGTCCGGCGCGTCATACTCGAAGGTATGGTAGTTCAGGAACTCGTAGGCCCGCACGATGCTCGGGTCCACGTACCGCCCGGCGAGAATGGTCTGCCGAACCAGCGACGGGGAGGCCGCGGAATTGGAATCGTCCGCGGAGAGATAGCGGATGTTCGGCTCGTCCGTCGTGGGCCGCGCAGCGGTGCGTGCGTCCTGCCTGTGGCGGCGCACGCCGCCGCCTCCACGCCCCTGCCCCTGCAAGGGAGAGGGGCCCGCGTTGGCGGACTTCGCGAACTTCGCGGTCCCGGCGCTCTTGCCCAGGCCGCCGCCCCCCTTTCCGGAGGATCCGAGGCCACCGAACAGGGATTTCACCTCTTTGGCCGGCTCCTGCGGCTTCGGGTCCGCGCTTGGCGCCTTGGCCATCGGCTTGCCCATCGAGTACTTGAGCCCGCCCCCGCTGCCCATGCTTCCGTACGCTTTCGTGCTCGCGGTCTTTCGGTACTTCGGCCTGGGCGGGGGCTTGACCTTCTGCACCTTCGCCTTGGTCAGCAGGCTCTCGTCGATGGACTCGTGCCTGAGCGCGGGCGCGACGGGTTTGCTGGGGGCCTCGGGCGGGGCTTCGAACCGGGCGACAGGCGCGGTCTCCACAGCGCTCGTCGCGGGAGGTTCCGGCGACGGGACATCGGGGGCGGAGGCGGGCTCACAGGAGGCGAAGACCACCAAGGGGACCAGGGCGAGCAGCGGGGCGAGGGCAACGTGACGAAAGCGCATGGGAAACCAGAGGTTCGAGGGGGCTGACACCGGGCGTGTCACTCAAACGACGAACCACGCGGTCCGATCTGACTTTCTTGGAATCCGCCGCGGCAGCGGACCTGGCGCCCGGCTCGCGTCATGTGCATGCTGTGTCGGTTGCCCTCGATTGCCCTTGTACCGACCGGAGGCGCGGGAGTCAGTGACCATGAACGCCCTGACAGCGGGACGCGCCAGGATCGCAGCCACCATCGCGGTCCTTATGACCATGGCCTGCGCCCCACGCGCCCACACGCCTGAGGTCGCGCCCGCGGCAGCAGCCAGCGGCCCCTGTGCACCGGGCACAGCCTCCACCCCCGACAAGCCGTGCCTTGGCCCACCCACCGCAGACGCCCCCGCCGAGGCGGCACCGCTTGAGACCGGGGAAGCCAAATCGAAGCCCGGCCCTTGCGACCCGGCGGTAGCGGCGGCGGTGGAGATCTGGAAAGCCGAGAACGACCCATCCCGAGGCTCGCCGCCGCAGTTCGAGGCCTCCCAGGAAGACGCCGTGGACGGCGTCTACGATTTCAACGGGGACGGCACCGCCGACTGTGCGCTCGACCCCGGCTGGGACGAACGGTGGATCTTCGTCGCGCCCCGCCCTGGCGAGGACTGGCTGTTTGCGGGCGTGATCGTGGCCGACGATCTCTTTGGCTTCGCCTGTCTGTCCACAACCACCAACGGCCTGTGCAACATCTCGGGCTCGCAACAGATGATACACGGCGAGTCGCAGATCAGGACCTACGCATTTGACGGGACCCGCTACCGCCAGACCGCCGTGCGCCTCACCGCGCCACACCCGAAATTCGGACCCTGACGGGAGGTCAGCCCGGCCAGGTCATTCCCGCGCGCCGAGCACGCCATCCCAGAAGTCACACTCGGCCCCGTGCCAGCCCGCGGTCATCGCCGGCTCGAGCGTGAGCTCAAGACCCTCGTCCTCCGCCTCCACATAGGCGCGCCACAGGACGCCCTCCGCCGCGGGTGGGCCGCCCTTGGCGTAGGACGTCCACAGTTCCTGCATGGTCTGGGACAGGCGCAGCTCGTCGGGCGTGGGCAGCGTAAAGGCGCCCAGGGTGCCGAAGGCAAACCCGATCTCGGAGCCGTGGAAGACGCCGATGTTGCGCATGGCGCCGAAGTTGAGCTCGTGGTTGAAGTGGTACAGCCAGGTGTTGCGCCCAGCCGCGGCGTGGTGCCGGGCAGCGCTGCGCGTGGGGCACACAAAGACCAGATCGCCGAACAGGTCGGCCAGGGCGCGGTACGGGGAGCTGTAGTCTGCCGCTGGGTACTGCGCGAGCACCTGCGCCCCGACGTCCGCGCCGAAGAATCCGTTGACGACCCGGGCGTACGCGGCCTCCGTCGGCACCGTGGTGGCCGACACGAAGATGGTGCCCTCGTCCTCATTGGCGCCCAGGAGCAGGGGCACGTCATGGGTCTCCCCGGCACGCTGCGCAGCGCCGGGCGTCTGGGTCAGCACGTGTCCGTCCACCGACGGGTTGAACGACTCAGCCTGGCCGAGCGGCCGGTTCGTCTCCGTCCGAATCTCGTCCACGCTCGCGGCCCGGAGGCAGGCCGCCACGTCACCGTCCGCGCAGCCCAGGCGCCCCGCGATGCGCGCACCCTGCTCCACCGCCGGCGCCGTTTCCCCCCTGGCCTCGGTGGTGTAGGCGAGGTCCGAGGAGCAGAAACCGCTCTCCATGATGGCCTGGGCGTACAGCCCCTCGGCCAGCGGCGACGCCATCAACGTGCAGATGCTGATGGCCCCGGCGGACTCGCCAAACAAGGTGATTCGGTCCTGGTCACCCCCAAAAGCGGCGACGTTCGCGCGGACCCATTGCAGCGCCGCGATCTGGTCGAGCAGTCCGTAGTTGCCCGTGCTCGGGTACTGCGCGTCCGGGTCGATGAGCGCCTCGTGGGCCATGAAACCCAGCGCCCCCAGCCGGTAGTTGATGGACACCACCACCACGTCGTGGGTCGCCAGGACCGTCCCGTCGTAGAACGGGAGCGACGCGGAGCCGCCCGTGAAACTCCCGCCATGAATCCAGAGCATCACCGGGAGCAATTCCGGAGTTTCGGGCGCGGAGGGGGACCAGATGTTGAGCGTCAGACAATCCTCGTCCTGGGGCAGCTCTTCGTCGGCGCTCGGCTGGGGGCAGGTCGGGCCAAACGCGCTGGCGTCCAGGGCCTCGGCTCGTGCCGATGCTGCGGCCGGGGCGCGCCAGCGTAAGGCACCCGTCGGCGCGGCGGCGTAGGGAATCCCCTTCCAGCTGCGGACGCCTGTGTCGCCCTCGATTTGTCCCATGACGACGCCTTCGGACGTCACAACTTCCAGCCCACCGGGCTCGGGCGCATCTGGCTCGGCATCCGGCGTCGCGTCGTCTCGGGCGTCAGCTCGGGTGTCGTCGCCGGCGTCGGGCGACGCGTCGTCGCCGGGCAGGTCGGCGCCCGTGTCGCTGCCGTTGTTGGGGTTGGTGGCACCGGGATCGGCGTCGTCCGAGCAGGCGGTCATCAACAACAATGCGAGCAAGAATGTGTAGCGCATGGTCCCTCTCTTCGCGTTCGAGCGACAAAATACAGCTTTTCTCAATGCGACGCACGCCGTACGCGGTAAGGTGCGTGGGCGCTGGACGTCAGGCAGTGGACAACCTGGCGAACCACCCGGCGCGGAGGCCATCATGTTCACCCTGCGAATCTCCTCAACCCCAGCCGCGGCGCTTGCCGCAGTGGCCTTGCTCGCTCTGACGCCGTCCGTCGCCGACGCGTTCTGCGGGTTCTACGTCGCCGGCGCGGACACCAAGCTCTACGCGGACGCGACCAACGTCGTGCTCTTGCGAGAGGGCAAGCGGACCGTGCTCTCCATGCAGAACAACTACGCGGGGCCGCCCAAGGACTTTGCGTTGGTCGTGCCCGTGCCCGTCGTCCTCGAAAAGGAGAACGTCAAGGTCCTCGGGCGCGCCGTCTTCGACAAGGTGGACACGCTGGCCGCACCGCGTCTCGTCGAGTATTGGGAGCAGGATCCCTGCGCTCCGGGTTTCGCCGAGCGCGGTGGGTTCGGGAGGGGCAGTGGCGGCAAGGGCGGCGGCGGCATCGGATTGGGTGCCAAATCCCGGAACTTCGGCGTCGTGGTCAAGGCACAGTTTGAGGTGGGCGAGTACGACATTGTGATCCTGAGCGCCAAGGACTCCGGTGGCCTGGACGCCTGGCTGCGCGCGAACGAGTACAAGATCCCAAACGGAGCCGCCGGTGCCCTCCGACCGTATGTCGACCGCGGCATGTACTTCTTCGTGGCCAAGGTGAATGTGAAGAAGGTGACGTTCGACAGGCGAGGCCAGGCCAAGCTCTCACCGCTGCGCTTCCACTACGACGCGGACGAATTCTCGCTCCCCGTCCGCCTCGGTTTGCTCAACGCCCGCGGCGCGCAGGACCTCATAGTCCACATACTTGCTCGCAATCAGCGCTACGAGGTCGCCAACTACCCCAACGTGGCCATCCCGACCAATCTCGTCGTGTCCGACAGCGTCCGTCGTCAATTCGGCGATTTCTACGCGGCCCTGTTGGACCGCACACTCGCCGAGAAGCCCGGTGCGGTAATCACGGAGTACGCGTGGAACGCGGCCTCCTGCGACCCGTGCCCCGGTCCAACGCTGAGTGCGGCGGACCTGCAATTGCTCGGCACCGACGTCACCTCCGCGGCGGGCGATCAGTCGGTGCCCGTCCCTGGCCTCGTCAGCGGCCGCAGGTCGGACCGCGATTGGACGCTCACGCGGCTTCACGCCCGCTACACAAAACAGGACCTCGGCGAGGACCTGGTCTTCCAGGTCGCCGAACCGCTGACAGGCGGGCGCGGCGTGCCCAGCGGTCCTCAAGGCCACATCCGCGGTGGCTTTCGGTCGGGCCGCTCCGCATTCCAAGGCAGGTATATCATCCTGAATCCGTGGACTGGGGCCACCGCATGCCAGACGCCGCGGAGAGGAATCTGGGGCGCAAAGCCCGGTGGCCAGGGCGCCAAGAAGACGACCGCAGTGGCCCGCAACACCGCGTTTGCGAAGCGCGGCAAGATTAATCTGGCGAAGATGATCCAAGCGACACCTGCGGCCGCGGGGGTCCCGGCCGTGGCGCCCACACCCGAATCCAAACCTGCCTCCACCCCGGCAGTGTCACCCGCGCCGATGGCCGAGCCCCCGGTCGCTCCGGAGAGCGCCCAACCCAAGGAGACGCCAGCGGAGTCGCCGGCAGCCAAAGCGCCTGTCGCCAATCCGGCCGCGCCCACTTCCACCGCGGAGACTGGTTGCGGCTGCGCCACCGCGCGGCCCCACGCGCTGTGGCGCCTGTGGTCCGCTCTCGTGCGACTGCGCGTGCGGTGACACGGCAAGGCATCGGACGTGAGCTTCTGTACACACATTCGCGCCAGGGTGCCCGGTCAGTAGACCGCGACGCCGACCGTGGTCATGAACGCCGGCTCGCTCCAGGCGCTGCCGTGTCGCTGCCAATCCGCGCCGGCGCGGACGGACAGCCCCATGCGCGTCGTGACATCAAACTCCAGCAGCGCGCCGCCGCCCACGGTCCAGTATTGCGACGCCTGGGCCACCAGGTCCCCGCCCTCAGCTGCGTCGTAGCCAAGCCCACCGAGGCCGTACCCGCCGAGGTGCACGCGGCCGAGGTGCAGCGGCATCCACTCGGCTGTGAGGCCGTAGCGCGAGCCAAAGACATCGCCACCCAGGTGGTTGCCGCCCGCCAGTGAGACGAAGGTCAGCAGCCCAAACTCCGACGTGGGAAAATAGCCGAGCTCCATCAGCGCCGCGGTCTTGGTGACACGGACGTCTCCGGGCGCGCGCAGCTGCATCCCGCCAAGTTCGAACTTCCAGGCAAAGCCTTCCCTGTCGAGCGGCGCGCGGCGCCCGAGCGAGACATCCGACAGTTCGCTATCCACCACCGCGCCCGAGACATGGTCCAGGTGATGCGGCTCCAGGTTCTCCAGCCGGACCACCTGGTACGAACCGTCGCGGCGCCGCAGGTGAAGCGGGTGGTCGGGTTCCAGCCGCGCATAGCCGTCAAACCGGGCCCCCTCCGTAGCCACCAGACCCACCGTGGCGACCCCGGCCGCGGCGACCACCACAAAGGCAAACGCCTTCTGACCGCCGACGTTGAACGAGCCGCCATGGGTCCCCGTCACGCGGGCGGCGCCACCCCCGCTGGTCCCCCCTCGTGCCGCGGCGTGACCGCCGCTGTGCCCCGAGTGGCGGCTGCTGCGGAAGACGATGTGTCCGTGGGAGTGGTGGTGGAAGTGCAAAGAGTGGCAGTGCGGCGTCCCGTAGCGGTGGTCTTCCGGGTACCAGGTGGCCTCTTCGTCGGCGTCGATGTCGTCCGCGAGCGGCGGCTCGTCGGCCCAGGACAGCCGCTGCACCACGCGCACCTTGCCGGACCGGGCGTCGGGCGGCAGTGACGCGAGCCGTTCCAGCTCGTCCGCCTCGATGGCGTAGGTCGAGGACAGGCAACCGGACAACACGAGCCCCAGCGCAGTGAGGCTCAAAAGGAGAAGACGGTGAATGAGTCGTTGAGACATGGGCTCCCGGGCGCTGGCATCTGCTGCGGTCTGCGTCGTGCCCTCCTGCAAAAGCAGGTTCCAGGCCAGCCCCCCTTCGTTGGCGGACCCGCCCACCAACGGCGTGCGCCACATCGCCCGGTCCAGCCGATCGAATCTGTGACGCCACAGTGTGTGTCCGCGACAACAGGCGCAGACAGGCGAGTTGCGGCATGGTCGACGCTCTTATCCGCAACTTCGGCGAAGTTTTCTGCCTTGTGGTACGTTCCGCCCCAAACGTCGATATCGACGAGGACGGAGAGAACCCGTGTCATCAGACAACGGTTGGAATTTTGATCAGCTGCCCGAAAAGGGCTTCGACGATGCCACAAAGGCATTCAGAGCACAGCTGAACTCAGCACGCGGCAAGGGGCGGTATGTATTCGCAATCCTCGCCGTTCTTGGTGTCGCCTGGTTGGCGTCGGCGTCGGTCTTCCAGCTCGAGCCGGAGGAGGAGGCGATCCTGCTGCGACTGGGCAAACCGCAGCCAGACACCTACGGTCCAGGCCTGCACGCAAAGATCCCCTTTGTGGACCAGGTCTACTCGGCGCCGGTCAACCGCCAGCACCGCCTGGAGTTTGGCTTCCGAAGCCAGCCGGACATCGTCACCGTCGTGGATGACGTGGGCTATGACGTGGAGTCCCTGATGCTCACGGGCGACCTGATGCTGGTGCATGTGCGCTGGTCGGTCGTCTACAAGATCGAGGACATCGGGACCTGGCTGTTCAAAATCAAGGACAAGGAATCCACCATCCGCGACATCTCCTCCGCGGTCATGCGCCAGGTGGTGGGCGACTACTCGTTGGAGGAGGTGCTGACCACCGCGCAGCTTGAGATCGCCGGGCTGGTCCACGCCGAGATGCAGTCGGCCCTGCGCGACAAGGTCCCCACGGGCGTGAAGATCACGGAGATCGCCATCAAGGCCTCCGAGGTGCCGCTGGGCGCACGGCAGGCCTTTGACGACCTGACGCGAACGCTGGCCAAGGTCCAGGGGCAATTGGCCGAGGCCAAGGCCGAGCAGGACAACGCGATTGGTGTCGCGCGGCGCCAGAAGAACGAGAAGGTGGGTGTGGCCGAGAAGCACCGCAACCAGGAGGTCGAGAACGCCCACGGCGAGGCCGCTGCGTTCCGCTCCAAGGCGGCTGAGTACGAACGCGCGCCCGAGATCACGCGACAGTGGATGTACCTGCAGACCATGACGCGCGTGCTCGGCAACCTGGACGAGAAGATCATCGTGGAAGCCGACGGCGGCGGGGTGACCAAACATCTGCCGCTCAAAGACTTTGTCTCATTCCCGGCGGAGGCCAAGCGATGAAACCCCTCAAACTCGTCATCCTTCTCGTAATCCTGGCCCTGGGCGTCACCGCCTGGAAGTCCTTCTTCATCATGCGCCCGGACGAGGTCGTGGTCGTCACGCAGTTCGGCGAGCCGGTGGAGGAGCGACTCGAGCCGGGCGTCTACTTCCTGATCCCGTGGGTACAGGACGCCCGCTACCTGGACGCGCGCGTCCGCGGGTGGGACGACATCACGCGGAACACCAACACCTCCGAGCTCAAGCCCATCGACGTCACGGCCTTTGCGCGCTGGCAGATCGACCCGCGCAAGGGTGGCCCCACCAAGTTCTACACCGCCGTCGGCACCGACATGCGCGCCCACGGCAGCATGGACTCCATCGTCACCAAGCGCATTCAGGCCGCCATCCGCGAGCATCGACTGGCCTCGGTCGTGCGGGACAAGGGGCGTAGTTTTGCCGCCCGCGAGGCGTCGGACCTCAAGTTCCTCTTTGTGGACTACCCCGAGTGCAAGCCGGACAAGAACAACGAAATCAAGACGATGCTCGACGAGTACGACGCCATCGCTGCGGGACAGATGGGCGGGACGGGTACCGTCGACGCCAAGGCGCTGCGGTCCGAGATCGTCGCCGACATCCTCACGACCTCCAACAAGGCGCTGCGCGACGAGTTCGGCTTTGAGATCCTCGACCTGCACTTCAAGTACCTGAACTACTCGCCCCAGGTACACGCTGAGATCACGACCAAGATCACCAAGGACCGTGCGCGCGACATTGCCCGGTACAACAAGGTCGGCGACGCCTGCACCGGAACGATCCGGCAGGTCAAGGAAGAGGCCCTCGGTTCCGTCGTTGGAGAGCGCGACCGCCGCGTCCGCGAGCTTCGCGGTGAGGCTGTGGCCGACACCATCCGCATCAAGGCCGAGGCCTTCAACGAGAACCCGGAGTTCTTCCGGTTCCTGAAGATGCTCGAGCTCTACGAGAACTCCCTGTCGCAGAACACCCGGTTCGTGATGGCCGCCGACAACCCGATCCTCGTGCTGATGCAGGACCCGGCTTTGGTGGCACCCGTACGGCAGCGCATTCTCGAGAAGCGGCCCCCGACGCCACGCAGAATGGTGCCTGGGGAAATGGAGATGCCCGCCGAGAAGGAGATGCCCGCCGAGAAGGAGATGGCCATCGAGAAGGAGATGCCGGCGCCCAAGGACGCACCGGCGCCGCCGACCGAGAAGCCCGAGGGCGAGTAGGCCGAGGCACGCGGCGACTGCACCGTGCTCGGCGCGCGAGCCCAACTCCCGGAGTTTGTCAGACCGCCTGCACCTGCTGTCCTTCCGGGCAGCAACGGAGATCGGCATGAGCCTCGATTTCAAACACACGGTCCAGATTGACCGACCCGCCGCCGAGGTCTTTGCCTACGTGGCGGACTTCGCAAACAACCCTGCGTGGCAGGGCGGCATGGTGTCCTGCGAGTGGACCTCGGACACGCAGATGGCGGAGGGCTCGACCTACGTGCAGCAGGCCAGGTTCATGGGCAAGCGCATCGACACGCACTTCCAGGTGACCGAGGTGGTGGCGGGAACCTCCATCTCCATCGAGAGCACCGTCAGCACCTTTCCCATCCAGGTGACGCGGTCGGTCCAGCCGGCGGGCGACGCCAGCTGCCACGTGACGGCCCACATCCGCGGCCAGCCCACCGGGCTGATGAAGCTGTTCTCCGGCATGGTGAAGAAGTCCGTGGCCAAGGACTACGCCGCACTCAAGACGCTGCTCGAGTCCCGACCCTGAGCGAGTCGAGGACGGTGCAGGCCCGCCGCGGCGGCCCGTATTCCCGCCCCTACCGAGCGTCCGTAACTCCGGTGTACGGATTCCCGTACTCCGACCTGCCGATCTACCGACTCCCCCCCTCCCGTTCCTATCTTCCAACCAGACCCGGAGTGAGGGTCAGACCAACAGACCAGTACGGGAGAGATACCATTGAACAAGCTTACCATCGCAGCCATCCCGCTGTTTCTCGTCGCCTTTGCCTCCACCGCTTTCGCCGGCCCCCGCGCGCCGGATCTGGAGGTGAACCTGTCCGCGCCCTCGGGCAAATATGTATACGAGACGGGCACCTACGAGGTGACCGTCAGCAACAACGGCAACCGGACCGCTGACGGCGTCGTCCTGGCCATCATGCTCCCGGAGACCGCCAACAGCCCCGGCACCCATGTGATGGGCGCGCTGAGCTCGTATTCGGGCAGCTGCTCCCAGCAGGACGCGGTCCTGGTCTGCTCCCTCGGACGCCTCCGCAAGGGCAAGTCCACGTCCGTCAGCTTCGACATCGCCCTGCCGCTGAGCTCCATGCCCATCGTGTTCGGGTTTGACGCCTCGTCCAACCGCGCCGACGGCAACCCGGCGGACAACACGCTGTCCTACACGGCCACCCCGCTCACGTACGACACCACCGTCACCGGCCCCGTCGCCATGACGCAACGGCACTGTTCTGGCAGCGCGGAGCTGTCCTCCTTTTACGAGTGCGAGCTGTCCCCGAGCTCAATTGGCATGTTCCAGAGCATCCTGGAGAACGGCGGCGCGATCACCATCACGGCGCCGGCCCTCCCGCCGGGCTACACCGGCCAGTGGAGCCAGACCGGGTCGGACTCCATCAACGTGCGGTACTTCTACAACGGCGAGCAGACCGGCAACCTCGACGCCTACGGTGTGGGCGGCGGCTGCTTTGAAGGCGTGATGCACTTCCAGAACAGCAGCTACGTCGCCGTCTACGAGATCTGCCCCTAATCGCCTCCAGGTCTGGTGCAACAGCGATGGGTCGGTCTCCACTTGGGGACCGGCCCATGCTGCTTTGGGGAGGCGCAACCGGGCCGCTACGGCTTGGAGCCCGTGTGTGGCGCCACCCACGTGGCGTACTGCACCCTGACCCAATCGCCGGCCCGGTTCACGTCCGATCTCAGCGCGGCCACGCCCTCCGTGGCGACCCGGAATCCGGCGTAGCCACCAGCCGCCAGCAGCAGCACCAGGAAGAAACTCAGCGCTGCGGATCGCCGGCGGCGCCCGCGCATTCGGCGCCCGAGGTTGTCGGGCGGCATCGGGCCGGCACTGGCCGGTTGCTCCGAGGGCCTGGCGCGGACCATGGCGGGCGCCGTCGACGACGCCCGCGCCTCCATGGGCTCCAGGTCCCACTCTGGCGCGTCGAGATCTGGAACGACGGGAGGCTTGGGTGCCAGTGACACACGGGCCGCGCCAGAGGTAGTTGGTTTTGCATTGCGCGGCCCGGCCGGCTGGGCGACGGATCCCTCTCGGGCCGCCGCAGCCTGTCCGGGCTCTGTCCGGGCCACGGCCAATGCATTGGGCGCAAAGCCCACGGGCAACGGCAGGTCCGATACCCACTCGGGCTGCAGCTCCTCCGGGTCCGGTACATCAAACCGGAAGTGGCAGCGAGGACAACCCAACACCCGCTTGCCGGTCATCGACGTGGGCGTCAGGCACAGCGGGCACGGCACGCACGGCGCAGTGATCGTTGTGGAGTCCACCGCCAGGGGTGTGTCCCCGGGATCGGCGATGAGGCTCACGTCGGCTTCGACCGTGTCCACCGCGGCGGGTCTGGGGGCCCAGGCATTCTGAACACTCAGGCTGTCGCGCCACTTCGGCCCTCCCAAACGGTGATCGACAGTCTGATCAGACGGCGCCCCTCCCGACATCGCCAATTCAATCTCGATGGAGGGTATGTAGCGCTGGTCGAGGGCGCGCAGGGCCCCCGCGAAGGCGCCCGCCCGCCGGTAGCGCTCTTTGTGGTTGACCGATGTGGCCTTGGCGAGCACGTCGCCCAGGTCCGAGTTGCGAAGACTGTCCGGGAAGTCCAGTTGCCCCTGACAGTGGGCGAGCAGGCAGGTATACGGGTCGGAGTGCGGCACCGCGGGCGTCCCCTTGATTGCCTCCAGCAGAATCAGCCCCATCTGGTACACATCCAACGCCGGAGTGACGAGCTGCTTGGTCGCATATTCCGGGGCGTAGTAGCGCGGGGTTCCGAGCAGGTGCCCGGTGGCCGTCAGGTCCTCGTCGGCGTCTCCCGTCGGACGGGCGATCCCGAAATCCAACAGAATCAACGTCTCACCGGGGGTGCCCGCCGACCGCAGAAACAGGTTGCCGGGCTTCAGATCGCGGTGGACGATGCCCTGCTCATGACCCACATCGAGCCCGTCCAGCGCGGCGATGAACAGAGGCACAACGCGGCCGCCCGCCATGCCACCATGCACGGTCAACTCGCGCTTGAGGTCGTGCCCGGTCAGCAGGTCCATGGCGATCCACGGGACGCCTTGCGTGATGGCCCAGTCGCGGATGCCGACGACGTTGGGATGCACCACGCGGCTGGCCACCTCCGCCTCCCGCGTAAACCGGGTCTGGAACGCCCGCGCCGCGTCTGAGTGGGGGGGCGGGCGCAGGACCTTCAGCGCGCAGACGTCCCCAGAGTGCTGGTCGGTGGCCTCGTAGACGACGGCAAAGCCGCCCTCGGCCAACTTCCGCAAGACCGTGAACCGGCCCGCCACCTCAGTCCCGGGCGCCATGGGCTTGTGGGCTGCTGTCACGCCGTTTACGCGCTCACTCGCCGTTGTCGTACTCGGACGCCAGAGCCGGGCATGACGCCGGCGCGAGTCCCTGTCCGTCGCTCACCCACCCGGGGCTGATGCTTCCCTGTAGCGCGCGCATGATGAGCGAGGTGCCGTCGCCCAGGTCGTAGCGGTAGAACTCGTCCACGCAGGAGTTGAGGCAGGTGCCCGTCTGGCTGAAACACGCGGTCTGTTCGCGCTCGACGATGGCGCACTCCGCGCCGGTTCCCATCACGAGAAACACCGGCGAACCGGAGCCATCGTTGAACCCACAGAGGCACGCGTCCTCCGAGGCATCGGCGACGCAGACCGGTCGCGCCTCGGCGCACGCAAGGCGGCCCTCGTCGAAGGCGTCGTAGCACTCCATGTCCCCTTCGCAGTCGTCGTCGGTGTTGCAGGACTGCGCACACGCAAACACGAACTCACCGTCGTCGGTGACGTCGAGTTGGTGGCAGAACGACCCCTCCGGACATTCGTCGACAATGCCACCATTGACGACAGAGCAAGGCACTTCCTCTTCCTGCTGCTCCGGCTCGTCGTCGGAGCAGCCCGCCCCCGCGGCGACCACCAAACACAACGCGACCCGCAAACTCGATACCCTCATGGCGACTCCTTGGAAAAGCATGGTTGCGAGCGTCGCCCACGCCGGCCCCAAACGCAAGATGATTGCCGCTGCCTCGGACGAGCGACCGCGCCGTGTTCGCCCTTCCCCGCTTGACCGACGGGCCCCGGTTTCGTAACTTCGGAGCACAGTTCGACAGCATGGGACGCGCGAGTCCGGCGACGCCGCGAGCATGGGGAATTAAGACCATCGGTGTGCCTTGCCGGGACCTGTGCTATTGGACAAGTTCAGGTGCGCGACGCTGGACGTGGTCGGCCAGGTGGGAGCGAAGGACGCGGCAATGGCGAGTCAGGCATTGGAACTGTTGATTGTGGACGACGAACAGGACGTCCCGCTCCTGTTCCGTCACCGCTTCCGACGTCGTGTCCGCAAAGGCGAGGTAGAGCTGCACTTCGCCGCCAACGGCTACGAGGCGCTCGAGGTCCTGCGGAACAACGAGAACATCCACATCGTCCTGAGCGACATCAACATGCCGGAGATGGACGGCCTCAGGCTCCTCGCGGAGGTGCAGAAGCTGGGGCGCGTCGTCAACGTCGTCATCGTGTCGGCCTACGGCGACCTGGCGAACATCCGCACGGCGATGAACCGGGGTTCGTACGATTTCCTGACCAAGCCGCTGGACTTTGACGACCTGACCGCCACGCTGGAGAAGACCACGGCGCACGTCGAGGAGCAGCTGGCCGCCATCGAGTCGCGCGAGCACGCGTTGGAACTGGAGGAGCGAAACCGCTTTGTCCGCTCGACCTTTGGACGCTACGTCTCCGACGATGTCGTAGCCCACCTGCTCGAAGATCCCCATGCCCTCGCGCTCGGTGGCGAACGGCGGGACATCACCACCCTCGCCAGCGACATGCGCGGGTTCACGGCCCTGGCGGATCGGCTCGAGCCGGAGGCGGTCCTCGCGCTGCTCAACGAGTACTTCGAAGCGATGTTCGCGGTCATCCTGCGCCACGGCGGCACCATCAACGCGGTCCTCGGCGACGGACTCTTTGTGTTCTTTGGCGTCCCCATTTCGCACGACGATGCGCCCACGCGGGCGGTCGCCTGCGCGGTGGAGATGATGCGCGCGTTGGAGGAGCTCAAGGCCAATGGGTCCGGTGAGCTGTCCAAGGTCAGCATGGGAATCGGGATCCATTCCGGAAATGCAGTTGTCGGCAACATCGGCAGCCAGCAGCGCGCCAAGTACAGCGCCATCGGTATCGACGTGAACCTCGCCGCGCGGATCGAGGGCTATACCGTCGGTGGCCAGATCCTCATCTCCGAGGCCACGCGGGCCGCCGTAGCCGAGACGGTACTTGTCGGCGAGCGAACCGAAGTTCAGGCCAAGGGCGTGCGCGAGCCGCTGGTGCTGCACGAGGTGGTCGGCCTTCAGGGTGACCCCTCTGGCTCCTACGCGCGCAAGGTGCACACGCTGCGCCGATTCGACGAGCCCGTGCAGGTACACTGCGCCGTGGTCAGCGCCGGACGCGTAGCCGACGACTCGTTTGACGGCACGCTCGTCAGCGCCTCCCTGGACGAGGCCATGCTCGAGGGCGGCGGCGACCTCGAGCCCCTGACCAACCTCAGACTTCAACTGCGCGCACACGGCACGGACGAGATGGTCGGCGAGGTATACGCCAAGGTCATCGCAGCCGAAGACGGCACGCGGCTTGGCCTGACGTCGGTTCCGCCCGACGTGCGCGCATTCCTGGACGGCCTGCTCGGCGCTCCGGACTGACAGCGGCGCGTTGTCGCCCACACCCTGGTAAACGCTTGAAAGCGATTCGTGCCCACGGATATGGCGGGCCCGAGGTCCTCCGCCTCGACAGCGTGCCGGACCCCGTCCCGAGCCCCGGTCAGGTCCGCATTCGCGTCCACGCCGCCGCGGTCAACCCCATCGACTGCAAGATCCGAAGTGGGGCACAGCGAATCCTGATCCCGCAGCGGGCACCCTTCCCGATTGGAATGGACTGTTCGGGGGTGATCGACGCCGTTGGCGCGGGCGTCACCGACTTCCAGGTGGGCGACGCCGTCATGACCAGCCCGCACTACAAGAGCGCCGGCACCTATGCGGAGCTGGTCTGTGTCGCGGCGGACCAGATCGCCAGGAAGCCCGACAACATCACCCACCAGGAGGCCGCCGGTATTCCTCTGGCCGGTCTCACCGCGCTCCAATGCCTCTATGCCGCAAAGGTCGGCAAGGGCCATCGGGTGCTGATCCAGGCCGGCGCGGGGGGCGTCGGCACGCTGGCGATCCAATTGGCGCACCACATGGGCGCCCACGTCATCACAACCTGCAGCCCGGCCAACAACGAGCTGGTGCAAGACCTCGGCGCCTCCCAGGTCATCGACTACAGAAGCGAGCGGATCGAGGACGTCGTCAGCGACCTGGACATGGTGCTCGACGCGCTGGGAGGCGAGCACCGGGAGCGGGGAATGACCGTCCTGAAGAAGGGAGGGCGGCTGGCGTGCATCGTGACCGACGTTCCCGCCCTCGCCAAGGCGCACGGTCCGCTGCTCGGGACGCTGCGGGCCATCGGGCGCCTCCTGTGGGTCACCGTGTCGAGCCGCCTTCGGGGCAAGCCCGTCCACTATGTGGTGCGCAAACCCAGCGGCGTAGACCTGACCCACCTGGCAGACCTGGCGCGCGACGGGCATCTGCGACCAGTGGTGGACCGCGTCTACCCCCTTGCCGAGGCCCAGGACGCGCACCGATACAGTGAGACGGGGCGCGCGCGCGGCAAGATCATCATCGCGGTCGCCTGAGCGCACATCGGGCGCGGCAGCCGGCGTGCGGGGCGCCCCAAAGTCCTGCCCCGCTCTGCGGGCCGTCAGCGAGCACACTGTCTGCGGTGCAATGCGGCCTCGCATCCGGGAAACATCACTGGCGAAGCCCCGCCTCGACGGCCACCACCAATTCTGTACTTGGGTGAGGGTCCCGCGCCTGGCGTGTCATCGCTCCGGAGCTGCGGGACACAAGCCACTCGAACTGGGAGCCGTCCACCGCGGCCAATGACGCCTCGATCTCCGTGCGATTGACGCGCCAGACCTCAAGCGCACCGTCGTCAGTCGAGACGAGGGCGGCGCGGGCGGCAAAACCCATCTCCGGCGCATAGAACCCCTCGCCATAGCTCAATCCCTGGCCCACGGGTCCCGTGCTCCCGACCACTACGGCGTCCACATTGTAGACCGCCAACGCGTGCAGCAGAGGGGCCGAGAAGCCGTAGGAGGTGTCCAACACGATCAAACGGGGGTTCACGCAGGCGATCTTGCCCGCGAGCGACTGCGGCGAGTGTCCAAGATAAGCGGGAGGGCTGCTCTCGCCAGCGATGACCACAACGTCGGCGGTAGCACCCCCACACTCCACATCGTCCACGTCCACCTCTACACAGTCGGCCCCCGGCGCGCAGCGCGTGGCCTCACCGGGGTCGGAGTGTGCGTGGAAGATGGCCAGGTCCGTGTGCGCGTCGAGCGCCACCGGAGCACCGACGGTGCTGCAACCCACCAGGGTGCCCCACAGAGTCACGAGCGAGATCAGAATCAAGTTGCGCTGGGTCATGGAAACATCTCGTTGCTGGCCGGCTCCGGGGCCGGCGTACTTGCCGTTCGCATCCAGTGGAACGGCCGGGCAGCGGAGCCACCCGACAGCGCGGCTATCCGCGGCTCGGCGTGTAGGAGCAACAAGAGGAGAGGGTCAGGGCCGGGTTCCAGATGATGATCAACGCGATACCTCCGTTTTTGGGTGGGGTGACTCTCCATCACCTGCCCCTCCCCTAGAGCGAGGTTCGTGCCAGCTGCTGAACTTTTCTCGAGCCCGACATCATCGGAATCCAAGCCCGAAAGCTGAAGCGGATTTTCTGTCGGCGAGACTGTCGGCCGACTGTCGGTCGTGCCGGAGCGCCCTACCGCGTCTGCGATGAATTGAGAGCACCAATCCAGGCGACCCCTTGGTACAGGTCACGGGGAAACGACGGGCGCGCCGTGGTCCGCTGCATGTAATCGGAAAGGTTGGGAAGGCGCGCCAGCGGCTCCTGCGCCACCTCCCAGGTCAAGAGGTGGGCGAGCATGATGTCCGCGGCGGTGAAGGTGTCGCCGAGCAGGTGCCGGCGTTGGGCGAGCACCCTCTCAAACGGAGCTGCCGCCACATCCAGCTCCGCCCGCGCCGCGAGGCCGACCTCCGGCCCGCCAACACCCTTGTTGACCTGTTTGTGCAGCCGCCACAGCGGCTGCTCGAACTCCGTGGCGATGGTGAACATCCACTGATCGTGCAGCCCGCGCGGGTACGTTCCTGCGACTGGGACCAACCCGCGGTCCGGATACTTGTCGCCCAGGTAAAGGAGAATCGCGCCGGACTCATAGATCGGGCCGTGCTCATCGACCAACACCGGTATCTTCCCGGTGGGGTTCAGCGCGCGGAACCAGGGCGCGTCCAGATCCCCGGCGGCCCGATCCAACACCACGGCCTCATGTGGGGCGCCCAGCTCCCGCAACATCCACAACGGGCGGACCCAGCGCGACCGTCCAGAACCGTAGAGCTTCACGGCGCCGCCTCCAGCATCTCCACCAGCTCGGCGAAGGGGTCGTCACCCGGCTCCAGCTCCCGCAGCGTGGCGGCGCCAGCCACATCCGTCAGCTCCAGCGTGACGGGCCCCAACTTGTGGGTCGTCGCGATGACAGCGCCGGTACGGAGCTCCGTCCATCCGCCCCACGACGCCTCCACACCGCCCACCGGGATGATCTTCACCCACATCTTCCAGTGCGTGGGCCGCCCGTCGGGCCCCGGAAACCAGAGATACGCGTCGCCCGGGGTGACCCCGGTCCCGCCCTGGTACCGCACGAGCAGGCCCTGGCCACCGCCGTCAAGCTCCACCAGTTCTCGCACGACACCGTCGTCAAAGGTCTTGGCCACGGGGTTGAGCCAGAACGAGTCATTGGCCCACAGCGCCCACGCCTTCTGGACCAGCTTCTCCTCCTCGGGACCGGTGACACGTTCGCCGTCACGCCGCACGATGCCCGTCTTGGAATTGAGATCGATCAGGGCCTCCAACCGTCCGTTGTCCCAACGCACGCGGGAAAACCATCGCTGCCGGTCCCAAAGGTGCTGTTGCCGCCCGCCAAAGTTCCAACGCACCGCGCGCGTCGTATCCCACGCGTCGGCATGCACGGCCACGCGCATGCTCTGGGCGAGCGCGTCCGCAGCCACGCCGGACTCTCCGCGCGGCACCGGTTCATTGCTGGCGACGGCAAACAGCACGACACCGGCGACGAGAACGCCGATGAGGACGAGGAGCACGAGGAGACCCTTTTTCAGTTTTGCCATCGACCGCAGGATACCACCCGGCTCCGGCCACACCCACCCGCTTTCTCCACTTCTCAAGTTCCTGCTACCGTCCGCCGGACCCCGGATATGGAGCCGTCATGATCGACCACCTCTCGAGCTACACCACCGACTACGACGCAAGCCGCGCGTTCTACCTCGCCGCCCTCGCCCCGTTGGGTTACGGCCTGCAGCGCGAGATGCAGACGGAGTGGGATCCGGACTGGCCCACCCGGCGGTGCGCGGCGTTTGGACCGGACGGCAAGCCGGTGCTCTGGATCATCGAAGTGCGGCAGGCAGTCAGCCCCCGTCACGTGGCCTTTCACGCGCCGGGGCGCGCCGCGGTCGACGCATTCCACGCAGCCGCGCTGGCCAACGGTGGCAGCGACCACGGCGCCCCTGGCCCCCGCCCCATCTACCACGAACACTACTACGGTGCCTTTGCCATTGATCCCGACGGCAACAACGTCGAAGCAGTCTGTCACGCGCCCGCCTGACAAGCGCGGGCGCCATGGATGCCCGCGGATTCGGAGGCGCGCAATCTCTGAATTTGCGCGCGCGCGAGGTCACCACGGCAACCCCGTCCACGGCGAGGTTCACCACCGCTGTTGGACACGGGAAGCGGTTCGGTGTAGGCACGCATGCGTAAAACTCGCGCGTGCCGCGCCCATGCGGGGCCGGTGCAGCACAGAGCGTCGCTGTCGTGCCGTCAGGACGCTGCCACTCCACACCGGGTAGAAACATGACCACCTCCGTCTCTTGTCCTCAACACACTCGACCGACCTGGCTGCGCCCGCTGCTGCTTGCGTCGGCCGCGCTGCTCGTCGTCGGATTGACGGGTTGCTCGGACGATAGCTCCGATCCGGTCGTCAACAATGGTGCCAACAACGGCGTCAACAACGGCGACAACAACGGCGACAACAACGGCGACAACAACGGCGACAACAACGGCGCGGCGGAAGTCTGCGACGACGGCGTGGACAACGACGCCGATGGTGACGCCGACTGTGACGACAGCGACTGCGCAGGCGATCCCGCCTGCGCGGAGCCGGAGTGCACCAACGACGACGATTGCGACGGCGGACAGGTGTGCGAGAACGAGGTCTGCGTCGATGGTCCGCCCGACCCGGAGATCTGTGACGATGGTGTCGACAACGACGGCGACGGCGACGCCGACTGCGACGACGACGACTGCGCCGAGGAGGAGGCCTGTCAGATCGCGACGTGCGAGGGCGCCTGCGCCACCGTGTCGATGTGCGAGGAGCTCCTCGTCGCCTGCGGCGCGGCAGTGGTCGGCCAGTTTGAGCAGGCCTGCATCGGCGCGTGCGCCGACGAGGACACCCGCGCCCAGATCCTCGCCGTGGGCAACCTGCCCTGCGGCACTGTGGTCCCGCTGGCCATCGACGGCTTCGGACTCGGCGAGATCTGCATCTTTGAGCCGGAGGTCGGCGAGCTGTGTGTAGATGGCATCGACAATGATGGCGACGAGCTGACCGACTGCGACGACGAGTCCTGCGTGGACGACGCGCTGTGCCAGGAGATCTGCGACGACGGGATCGACAACAACGGCGACGGCTTCACCGACTGCCAGGACGTCATCTGCTTTGGCGACGAGGCCTGCGAGCCGTTCGAGTTCAGCTGCGACGACGGCGCGGACAACGACGGTGACGAGGCGGTAGACTGCGACGACGACGAGTGCGCGCTGGACCCGGCCTGCCTGGGCGCCAACGCCTGCGACGACCTCAGCGAGGCCGCGTTCAACCTCGGCGACGACGTGTCCGGTACGCTTGAGGGCGAGAACCAGTTCGAGTCCTTCTTCTGTGGTGGTGCCGGCCCTGAGGCCGTCTACACGCTGACTCTGGAGGAGGGTGGCACGGTCTGCCTGGACACGTACGACTCCGACATCGACACCGTGCTCTACGTCCGTGGCGCTTGCCTGGACGCGCGCAGCGAAGTGAACTGCAACGACGACGCCCCGACGGACGATTTCTCGGTCCAATCCGAGCTGCAGTTCGATGCGGCGGCTGGCGTCACCTACTACGTCTTTGTGGACGGCTTCAGTGGCGGCGGTGCGTACCAGCTCAACTCCCGCGCGGGCGTCTGTTTTGAGACGGGCCTGTGCGACGACGGCGAGGACAGTGACGCCGACGGCGCCATCGACTGCGACGACTCGGACTGCTTTGAGGACCCGGCCTGCACCGAGACCGGCGACGAGTGCTCGGACGGAGAGGACAACGACGGCGACGGCGACGTCGACTGCGACGACTTCGACTGCGACGGCGACCCCGCGTGCGACGAGATCGGCGAGTGTGACGACCAGGTGGACAACGACGGCGACGAGCTCA
This sequence comes from uncultured Pseudomonadota bacterium, assembly GCA_937890335.1. Taxonomy (GTDB): domain Bacteria; phylum Myxococcota_A; class Bradymonadia; order Bradymonadales; genus CALBXO01. The sequence goes on from CALBXO010000742.1 coordinate 28,775, forward strand.
CCGACTGCGACGACCCCGACTGCAGCGACGACCCCGCCTGCCTGGGCCCGAACACCTGCGACGCGCCTGAGGCGATTGGCCTGCCGGCTACCGTCAGTGGCACCCTGGAAGAGGGCGACGGCGTGTTCTCGCCGGACTGCCAGAGCTTCTCCGGCAATGAGCTGGCCTTTGAGCTCACCCTGGCGGAGGACACCACAATCTGCGCCGACACCTTCGGCTCCGAGTTCGACACGGTTATCTTCGCCCGCGCCGCTGACTGCTTTGCTCGCGAAGATGTGGCCTGCAACGACGACACCGGCGGCGTGCAGTCCCAGATTCAGTTCGACGCGACGGCTGGCACCTACTTCGTGTTCGTGGACTCTTTTGGCAGCAGCAATGGTGCCTACACCCTCAACGTGCGCCAGGGCCCCTGCAACGAGGACTCCTGCATCGACGGCGAGGACGAGGACAACGACGGTGACACCGACTGCGCCGACAGCGACTGCGAGTTTGACGAGGCCTGCGTCGAGACCGGCGACGAGTGCTCGGACGGCGAGGACAACGACGGCGACGAGCTGACGGACTGCGCCGACGACGACTGCGAGTTCGACGAGGCCTGCCTTGAGACCGGTGACGAGTGCATCGACAACGAGGACAACGACGGCGACGAGCTCACCGACTGTGACGACCCGGACTGCGCGCGCCACGAGGCCTGCGTCCCCGACGAGGTCTGTGACGACAACGTGGACAACGACTTCGACGGCGACACCGATTGCGCCGACGAGGACTGCTTCGATGCAGAAAACTGCCTCATCGAGAACGTCTGCGACGACAACAACGACGACGACCGTGACGGCCTGACCGACTGCGCGGACGACGACTGCTTCGGCGACGCCGCCTGCGAGGTCAACGCCCTGGACATCGGCGCTCCGGGGGTCACCGTGGGCACCGGCGGCTCTCTCGACGACGACGACGCGCAATGGGACCGGCCCAGCGCAAACTGTACCGGTGGAGGAGCGGCCGACCACTACTTTGATGTGGTCACCATCACGAACAACACGGGCGCAGATCAGCGGGTAGACATCACCGCCAACTGGACCGGCGACGGCTACCTGCACGTGTTCGACGGCGACAACTTCGACCCCGAGGTGCTCGACAACTGCATCATCGGCGACGACGACGGGCGAAACGTATTCGACAGCGCGCTTGAGGGCGTCGAGATTGACGCGGGGCAGACCCTGACACTGGTGTTGTCCACGTTCAGCGCCAACCAGGCGACCGGCCCGTGGACGGTCACGATCTACACCCCCTACCCGCCTGAGACGGAGTGCGCCGACAACGAGGACAATGACTTCGACGGTCGGAGCGACTGCGCCGACGACGGCTGCTACGTCGACGAGGCCTGCCAGCTGACCGCGTTGACCATCGCCGACCAGGGCGCCTCCGTGTACGCCGGTGGGATGCTGGTGGAAGGCGATGGCCTGTGGGCCCGTCCCAGCGCGGACTGCGCACCGTCGACCCCTGCCGATCATCTGTACGACACGATTGCGGTGACCAACAGCGCCAACGTGGCGCAGCTGCTCACCATCACCGTGCACTACCCGACCGGCGATGGGTACATCCACACGTTCGGCACCCCGTTTGATCCCGACGTCCTCGACAACTGCATCGAGGGTGACGACGATTTCGGGAACGCCCGGTTCAGCCAGCTGACCGACGTGGAGATCGCCGCCAACGAGACGTTGACGCTGGTCGTCTCCACCTTCGGCGGCAGCCAGGCGGAGATTCCGGCCTACGGAATCGAAGTGGCCACCCAGGTCGCCGAGTAGTTCACTCGCTCGCTCCCTCGGGACTGCCCCCTTGAAGGGCGCCCCCGACCCTCCATGAGGGCTCCGGCGCATCCGCGCCGGAGCCCACCCCCTTCCCCCATCCTCAACCCAACCCATCTCGCAGCCGCCTCGCGGTGGTGAAACGGTGCGCCATCTCTGCGCCACGGTTTGTCCAACGCGACGGCCTTAACGTTTTTGACACCGTCAATGACAGGATCGCCCCCTTGGCACGCGCCGTGCTCCAAGGAGCAGCGGGGTCCGAACTCTGACGAACGACAAAGGCATATGCGCAATACAATCCTGCTCTCCTCTGCACTCCTCCTCGTGATCGCCGCCCTGGCCTGCGAGCCACCGGTCAGCGACGACGCCACCGTGACCATCGACGGACGCGCTCTGGGCGTGGACGGGCAGCCGCTGGCCAACCAGGAGATCAAGCTCTGGCGCTCCGGTGTCCCCCTGTTCGACAGTGACGGCGCCGTCGGCCTGCTCATTGACGTGGGCCAGCCGTTCCGTACCGCGACCACCGATGCAGACGGCCGCTACCACTTTGAGCTGACCGGCGCGCAGGCCAACACCGGCCAGGCTGCGTGGGCCGCGTACTTCGCCGTGACACTGACGCAGGGCAGCGACAAGATGCTCGGTGTCGCGAGCGACGAGTTCCAATTCAGCAACCAGAGGCTCAGCCAGACCATCCCCGAGATGCAGCTCTGGGACGCGGGCTCGGTCACCGTCACCGACGAATCGCTCAGCTTCGAGTGGGACCCCACCGCCACGCCCGAGGATCTGGACGCCTACCTGCTGCACGTAGACGGGGGAACCTGGGCGGAGTTCACCAGCGGCAACACGCTGTCCCTGTCCACGATGATCCTTCCCGCGGACGCCACAACCCACCGCTTCCAGGTCGTCGCCCTGGGCAAGAACCTCCGCTACCGCACCAGCTTCAAGACGTTCGAGGCACAGAACCCCAAGGGCGCCGGCATCGACTACCAGCAGCCGGACCACAACAACCGGTCCGCCTCCGACTGCGTGGACGGCAACCTGTTTGACCTCAACGACGGCGGTTTCGCGGGGGCGGGGAATGTAGAGCACTTCAACACGTCCGCGGGCGAGGCGGCTCGGTGCATCAACATCGACCTGGGCGGCGAGTACCAGCTCAGCGACCTGCTGGTTCACAACGGCTGGGTGGACGGCCTGGACAAAGCCCAGGTCACCATCTCCGCCCGCAGCGGTGACGGGGACTGGGAGCTCCTGGACACCCAGGAGGGCAGCTCCGGCACCCTGGCCATCTACTACAGGCACCTGACCGGCCTGGACATGGCGGCGGATCAGCTGCGCCTCGAGGTCATCGGCGGCAACGCCCGCTTTGGCAGCATCGGCGAGATTGTCGTCCACGGGTCGCCCGCCGAGTAGGCCGCGGCGAGAAGGCCCACACGAACGGGTGGGACGGCGCTGCTGCTACTTCCGCAGCGCGCGGCGGCGGGCGGCCGCGACGACCTGGGCCTTGCCCTTGCCCGACTTGGCCAGCCGCTTCACCACCTGGAGCGGCACCTTGCCGACCAGCATGATGGCGATGTCCGCGGGCGTCAGCGGATGCAGAAGGAGCGCCTCCTGAATGGTCGAGTTGCCCATCCACTCGGCGCGCTCGGTGATCTTGCGGATGAACGGCCCGCTGACCCGCCCAGCGCGAATCAAGGACGACAGCTCCCGCGCGCTCAACCCAGGGTTGTTGAGCACGAGCTGGTGCAACGACGGGTCCTTGTCCCGCAGCACAAAGCCGCGCTCGGCCTGGTTCCCGTAGCGCGCCACGCGAATCTTCTCGGCCTTGGACATCTGCTCGAACTTCTTCCAGCCGGCGAGCCCAACCTCGTCGTCCGTGCTCGAAGCCGCCGGGGCGGACGCTCTCACCAGGCGCGCCTTGGCGTCCTCGTCGAAGGTCAGCGCGAGGTGCCCGTCGGGGGCAATGTGGACAATCTGGCCGGGCGCCGACGCCACGCGCCGACCGCCCACGCGGAACTCCACCTCCACCGTCGTGAAGGGACGCGCGTCGTAGCCGTCTGGGGCGGTGACCATGGCCCCGCCGCGGGCCTCAATCTGGCCTCGCAACGCATCCCAGGCCTCCGCATCTGGCAGGTCAACTTCCACGGCCCAACCTTACGACGGGGACCGAGGGGATTTCCAGCCCGTCAGGGATCCGGGTGCAGCACACACCCGCCCACGTGCAGGCTCTTCCACTTGGCCCACATGGCCTCGTGCAGCTCGTCAAACGCGTAGGCCCGCTCCACAAACGGGGTCAGAACACCTTGGGCGATCCAGGCCTCGATGGCGGCGAGCCGCTCTGTGCGGACCGAGGGATCGTGGTGTGTGGTGATGACCGTGGGGCAGCCGAGCACGTCCAGCCCCTTCATCATGATGAGGTTGGTCGGCAGCTGGTTTGCGTTGGGCGCGCCGCGCTGGCCCCGCCCCTTGGCCACAAACGGCGTGGCAGCCCAGCCGACCACCAGGTAGCGGGCCCCGAATTTGACACAGCGCAGACTGGCCGCAGAAATTGGCCCACCCACGCCGTCGTAGACGACGTCGACACCTTTTCCGCCCGTAAGATCCTTCACTTCGGCGCGCATGTCCACGTCGTCCCCGACGCGCACGGTATGGTCCGCGCCCTGCTCCGCCACACGGGCGAGCTTATCGACGTTGCGCCCCGTGGCGATGACGGTGGCCCCGACCATCTTGGCGATGTGAACCGCGGCCAGCCCCGTGGAGCCTGAGGCCCCGTGAACCAGGACCGTGTCGGCCGCGGTGAGTTTCCCGCGCGCGATGAGGCAGTGGTACGCCGTCTCGTAATTGCCGAGGAGACACGCCCCCTGGTCGTAGGTCCACGCCGGGGGCAGCGTGCGCAAGGCCGCAGTCGGGGCCACGGCATAGCTGGCAAAACCACCCCATTTCCGGTGGGCTCCAATGGACCTCGGGCCGGTCAGAATCCCATCGGCCAGCACCCGGTCACCGACTTTCTGGGTCGCGGAGGGGCCAGCCCAGATAACATCGCCTGCGTACTCCAGCCCCGGGGTGTAGGGCACCGTCGCCATGTGCTGGTACTGCCCGCTGGTCATGAGCAGGTCGACCCACCCCACGGCAGCGCTTCGGACCGCTACAATCACGTCGTCCGGCGCGAGATCTGCCGGATCCGGAGCCGCCTGCGCCACGACCTTGACGTGGTTCTCCAACGCCTCCATGGGCGACTCGCCAAACGCCTCCACCACCACCCGTCGACCGGTCCCTGCCATCATCACCTCCGCTGGGGGGCGAACAGTAGCACAGGGGCGCGCGCGAGATGAGAGGGCGCAGGCTCAGGGGTCAATGTGTCCAGACGTAGAGCGCTGTCTGGTGCCAGAACGCGGCGTGGATGGCGGCGGGGCGCGGGCTGCCCGACACGGCAAAGGGAGTGAACGCCGTCTCCGGCCAGCTCTCCACCCAGGCCTGACAATGTCCGCCGTCATAGACGTGGACCGTCTGCCGCGCGGCCAGAGCCGTAATCGCAACCGTGATGGGCGCATCCTCCATGACGTCGCAATGATCGGCGGGCACCGCGCCGTACCAACCCTGGTCGTGGGCCACGTCAATCCACCACGCGCGCACCTGGCTCGCCTGGGGCGAAAACTCGTTGTCCCACCCACTCTGTGGAGACACCGCCGTCTGGTGCGTGAAGCCGCGCGAGGCCAGGTTGAACTGGTAGACGTGCGCCAATCCGCCCGCGAGGAAATACACGCCCGAGTTCATGCGGTCGCCGTTGGCATGGTCACTGGGAACCGCGTACGCCGCCTGGAGTGACCCCATGACCTCGGGCAACAATTGCCCGACGCGGCCCGACGCGGCCCAGGTCTGGTCGTCGAGGTCCAGCAGGTGCCAGGTCGTCGCGGTAAACACGTACGCGATGTCGAGCTCGCGGACGTTGAACGCCGCGACCACGGGGCCCTGGGGCGCAGCCCGCGCCGCGCGGTCGATGCCGATATGGCGCCAGGAGCGCGCGCCGCGATCGAGGATGTGCACGTCGCATTCGGGTCGCTCACAGGCCACGGCATCAAGGGTATCGCACGTGTAGACGCCGCAGTCGCCACAGCGCTCGCCGGGAGATCCTGCCAGGACTGCGCACCCCCCACAGGCGTTGACCATCAGCCCCTCGTCGGCCTCTCCATCGCAGTCATTGTCCCGGCCATCGCAGACTTCGTCCGCGCCGGGATGGATCGCGGCGTCGGTGTCGTCGCAGTCAAAACTGGGATCGTCCAGGTCGCAGACGCCCGATCCCGGGCGACCGTCCTGGTCTTCGTCCGTGCAGGAGGGCGGCTGATCCACGTCGTCTGGGTTGGGGACCTCCTCGACGGCGTCCGCCGTGTCCGGGACGTTCGCTGTGTCGCGAAGGTCCGGCGCCAGATCCGCGTCGTGGTCGGTGTCGAGGCTCGCGTCGCGCTGGCGGCCGAGGTCTCGCCCGGCGTCAGCATCTGGGCCGCTCGAGTACGGACGGCTGTCCTGGGCGCAGGCCGCGAGTACGAAGACCAACACCAGACTTGGGAGACTTCTCACGCGTGAAGCCTTGCAGATCGGTGTTGGCGCGTCAATTCCACGGCACCCAAGGGCGCACCGGCACCGCGATCATCAGCGAGCACGGTGCGCTGCGACCTCGGCGAGCCATCGGTCGTCGGCGTCGGCCAACCAGTCGCTGCGCGCGATCTCGCCCTCGGTCAGCCCCGGTTCGAGCGCCCATGCCTCCCGCATACCGTCGCCACAGCCGCGCCGCTGGCACGCCACAAACCCGCCGACAGCCGCCACAGGATCGGCGTCGCCACCCACCCCATCACGGGCTCGGCGGGCCGCTGCCAGCATCGCCGGAACGTGTTCTCGCCGCGCCGCCTTTCGCAAACACAACGTGGCCAGGGCTCTGTCGCCCTCACCGCCCCGCTGGTCCAGCAGCTCCGCCGCCATCGTCATCGCGCGGACATGGCCCCGAGCTGCGGCGCGTTGGTAGAGCGCAATGGCGCGGTCCGCGTCCGCGGCAAGGCCAAAGCCACGCAGACAGAGCCCGGCGAGCGCGAACGCCGCGCCGGGGATGTCCGCCTCGGCCGCCAGGCGCAACAACTCCGCCGCGCGCGCCGGGTCCCCCCCGGACTCGAGCACCTGGTCGGCCGCGTGCGCGCAGGCGTCGGGTTGACCCGCGGAGACCGCGGCCTCCAGGTGCCGCCGCGCCAGGTCCGGGTCCGGCGCCTCCCACAGCGCCTCGGCGTGGCAGCGGTATTGGACAAAGTGCGCGAGCGCGTCGCCGGAGCGCGCCGCCGCATCCATGACCCCTCGACCGACGTGCAGCTTGGCGAACGCCGAGACCAACAGGTGCTGGTGCCACGGGGCGAGATGGGGCTCAGCGGCGCTCTCGATCCGCTGCCGAAGCGAAGACACCGCCTCCGTATAGCAGTGCGCCGCGCCCACCGGGCCGCCGGGCAGCAGTCCGTCTTCCCGCAAATCTCCGTAGTTGAGCCAGGCGGCCGGGTCGCCGTCGATCTCGACGGCCGTCCTCAGCCAGGTCTCAGCCAGGGCGGCGTCCGTCGGCTGGCCATGCAGGCCACGGGCGCAGGCCAACGCAGCGTGGTTCGCCGCGAACGATGAGCCGTCTTGCGCCGCGCGAACCAGGTGGGGGAACACAGCCACGCCCGCGGACGCGTTGCCCGGATCGAGCGCGGCAGCGGCCGCCGACGCCGTCGCCCGTGGGACCGACGCTTCCGCGGCGGCAACGCTGAGCGACAGCGCCTGGCCAGGGTCCCCGTTGCGCTCGGCGCAGCGCGCCAGGCCAAGCAGAGCCCGCGCATCACCCGCCGCCTGGATCTCCAGGAAGAGCGCCCGCGCACCGGCCACGTCGCCCAGGTGCAGTCGATCGTATCCTGAAAAGAGCCACGGTCTCATTCGCCGACCTCGTGGCCGTGATGCGCAGCCAGCGCCCACGGTGTCGCTCGCCTCCCGAGGAGCGCACGCGACGTCGTGGGGAGCCTGCCACGGTGAGCCACGCCGGCCAAGTCAGCCGTACAACCCCCGGTTGGCTGGACGGCCCGCCCGTATTCTGAAATCTGACCGGACGACGTCATTGATGTGGCCAGCGACTCGCCAGAAACGCCTCGCTGAACATCGTCTAACAGGAGCTTAAACATATGATTTGACGCGCGGGCGTGAGTCTGCAAAACGTAGTCCAGCGGGTATCAATCGACCTTGAGGATCAACATGAGAAATCGCAGTCTGCTGCTCGTCGCGGGAGCCCTGCTGACCGCAGCCGCGCTCGTCGCGTGCACCGGGGGCAACCCAACGGGGACCCGGAGCTCCGACGGGAACCCGGACACCGACAGCCCGGAGACGCCAGAGCTGCGCGTCCTGGAGGAGGCCATCACCGCCGAGGTGCGCGACGGACAGCTCGTCGTCTCCGTCCCGGTGGAGTCGAAACTCCGCAAGACGCTGACCGCCAGCGGAGCGCTGGATCTGCAACAGATTGGCGAGGGCAGCGCAGGAACCGCCAGCGCCACCGTCCGCGTGGACGCGGGCAAGACGGGCACGCTGACGTTCTCTGTGCCGTCCGCCGAACTGGACATCGCCCGTGCGGGCAGCATGGAGTACGTCCTGGACTGGTCTGTGCGGGCCGGCGACGGGCCGCAGGCGCGCGGCAAGCGCAGCCTCTTCCACACCCTGCCGCACGACCAGCTCTACCTGGTCAGCTCGGATCGCCTCTTTGGCGGCACCACCGCGTCGGTTCGGATCATCGCGCGCGACTCCAAGACCGGCGCTGGCCTGGCGGATCGCCCGGCGACGGTGACCCTCAGCAACGGCGATGTGGAGATTGACGCCCAGGCGATGACGGGGGCCGATGGCTCCCTGTCGGTGGACCTGGACGTGCCGGACATCGAGGGCCAGTGGATGTTGTCCGCCCTGGTCCAGAGCGCGGCGGGCCCCGTCGCCATGGAGGCGCCCGTCCAGGTGCGCCGCGAGGCACGCATTCTGCTCGTGACCGACAAACCGTTCTACCAGCCGGGCCAGACCATTCACCTGCGGGCGCTGGCCATGCGCCGCCCCAACCTCGTGCCCGAGGCCGGCGAGCCCGTCGTTTTCGAGGTTCAGGACGCCAAGGGCAACAAGCTCTTCCGCGAGACCGGCGAGACGGACCGCTTTGGCGTCGCGTACACGCAGATGAACCTTGCTCGCGAGCTCAACACGGGCACGTGGCGCATCCTCGCGTCGGTCGGCGACACCACCGTGGAGCGCGCCGTGACCGTCGAGCGCTATGCGCTCCCCAAATTCCGCATCGGCTTCGAGTCGGACAAGAACTACTACGCGCCCGGCGACGGCGTGCATGGAACCATCCGGTCGGATTACTTCTTCGGCAAGGCCGTCTCCGGTGGGACCGTGACGGTCACAGCGTGGAAGTTCGACCTTGAGTTCACCTCGTTCGCCGAGGTCACGGGAACGCTGGACGACGACGGCGTGTGGGACTTTGATCTTGAGCTGCCGAGCTTCTTCGTGGGCCAGCCGCTCGAGCAGGGCAACGCGTTCGTGCGCCTCGACATCGAGGTCGTGGACGGCGCCGGCCACCCCCAGACTCTGACCCGCAACCTGGCCGTCTCCGTCAAGGACCTCCTCATCGCAGCGGTCCCGGCGTCGGACCTCGTGCCCGGCACCGACGT
>CALBXO010000743.1 GCA_937890335.1 uncultured Pseudomonadota bacterium
CGGTGTCCTTCTGCCAAACCACTGCGGGCTCAACGATCTCGCCGGCGACCGAGGCGCGACCGGTGCGCCCTGGATTCTGGTGATCCGTCGGCCAGGTTCCCTGCGCCGCGGCGGGCGCGCAGAAGACAAGTATGAGCAGCGCGGTCAGTGAGATGCGAGTTGTCGTCATTCGGTTCCGTGGAACGGGTTGGACGCCGGTGTATTGACCAGTGACCGAGCAAGCTTCATACCATAGCCGCATCCATGCGTATCTTGATGCTCAGCTACTACTATCCGCCCCACGCGGCCGTCGGCGCGACACGGGCGTACCTGGTCAGTCGGCACCTCGCTGCCCGCGGGCACGATGTCACCGTGGTGGCCGCCAAGCCGCAGCCCGGCGGCATTGACGAGACCAAATTCCCCGACTGGGAGGCCCCCCTCGACGGCGCAGTCCGCGTGATTCGGACCGGCGCCGCGGAGGGGTTGATGGCGAAGGTGAAGGAGGGTGTCTACCGGCTCGCCGGCAGTACCGGCGGCACCGGCGGCGCCAACTACCAGGCGACTGTGACCGCGGCTTCACGCCGCACGCGCGATGCCGGGTGGGGGGGGAGGCTCGCCGCCGAGGTCCTACGGATTGCGCGCAGCGACCTGATCCCCGAACGAGAGGCCACCTGGAACCCCGAGGCTGTCGCCGTCGGGCTGCGCGAGATCCGTCGCGCCCGCCCGGACGCGATCTACGTCTGCGCCCGGCCCTTCGTGAGCTTCTACGCCGGCGCGATTCTCAAAGCGCTCACGGGCATCCCGCTCGTGCTGGACCTGCGCGACCCGTGGAGTCTGCTGCCCCACCACGACGCTGTCACCCGGCGAATCGCACGTTCGCAGGAGCGGCCGCTGTTCGCCTACGCGGACAAGATTCTCATCAACACACGCACGTCTCTGCGCCGCTACCAGGAGCTCTACGGCCCACAGATTGCCGGCAAGCTCTTCTGTGTCCCCAACGCGATGAGCGCCTTCCCGGAGACGGAGAACGGTGCGCCGCCCCGGTTCCCCTCGAACTTCGTGGTGATGCACGGCGGCAACCTGTACCGGCGGTCCATCACGCCGCTGCTGCTGGCGTTTGAGCGGCTGTGTGAAGAGCGGGGACTGGACCCGACGCAGGCGCAGCTGCGGCAGGTTGGACGCATCGACGTGGATACGTTTGATCCCGACGTCGTCGAGCGACTTGGGGATCGTATGTGCATCGAGCCCTTTGTGCCGTTTGCGGATTTCCAGCGGTTCGTGGACGAGGCGGCCGTGCTGGTTGTGCTGCTTGGACCGGCGCATTGGCTGCGCATCCCGGCGAAGTTCTACGAGTGTCTGGCGGCGGGTCGGGCCGTCCTTTTCATGGGCCCTCCGGACCACGAGGTTGTCCAGGTGCTCGAGGAGGAGTTGGAGTGCGGTGTGGGGGCCAACGCCGGCGATCCCGAGGACCTCTACCGTGCTCTGGTACGTCTCTACGACGAGGTCGTTCCGCGGCTGCGCGCGCGCGGCGTCCCCCGCGAGAAGCTGCGGGCCTGGCATTGGGAGTCGCGCATCGAGGAGATCGAGGCGGTGCTCTTTGAGGTCAGCGGCGAGCTCTACAGGTAGCCGAGCACGTCGTCGCGCCCGTCGATCTGCAGGTCCCAGAAGACCTGGACCATCAGCGCATTCCAGAAGACAAACGGGGCTGTCCGCGCGACGTCAAAGGCCCGCTCGCCACCGATGACAGCGGGATCGAACACTCCTTGTGCGCGCAGGCGGCGCTCGTCGAACAGGTACCGGATGGTCGGTGCGAGGCGCGTGTTGAACCAGGTCTCAATGGGCACGCCGAAGCCCTGTTTGGCCTTCTGGTACTTGTCGACACCGAAGTGGCTGCAGAACAGGTCTTTGAGGATGCGCTTTCCGCTGCGTCCTTCGAGTTTGAAGTCGTCGGGCAGGTGGTAGCCGAACTCCACGATTCGGTGATCGAGCAAAGGGACGCGCACCTCGAGGCTGGCCAGCATGCTCATGCGGTCGACCTTGACGAGCATGTCGTCCACGAGGGGCACGCGTGCGTCTGTGTATTGCGTACGTTGGAGCGAGCTCGCCCCGGTGGGTGCACAGTGGAGGCCGAGAAAGCGCGACTCCACGTCGGCGAAGCCTGCCGGGTCGGCGAGCAGGGAGCCGACGTAGGCCTCATCGGCCAGGCGCGCCATCTCCACCCAGGACTGTGCCTCGTCACCGCCCAGGCCGCGCGCGGCTTTCTCGGCCTTCCGCACAAGCTCGGTGACGCGGCCGGCGCGGCTCTTGGGCAGGTTGCGCAACAGGGTCTGGATCCCGCCGACGGCGGGGGCTGCGGCGCCGAGCTTGTTCTTGTACCACTCGATCGTGTGCTTGGTGTAGCCGGCGAACATCTCGTCGCCGCCGTCACCGCTCAGGACGACCTTGAGCCGGGCCGCGGCCAGCCGCGACGCCAGGTAGGTTGGGAGCATGGACGAGTCGCCGAAGGGCTCGTCCATCGCCCGAAAGATCTCGGGCATCAGACCGTAGAGCGTGTCGTACGTCGCGTACTCGAGGGTGTGCGGTGTCTGGAGTTTCTTGACGATGTCCAGCGCGTCCGGCGTCTCATCGTAGGCGTTCTCGGTGAAGCCGATGGAGAAGGTCTGAAGGCGCTGCTCGTACCGGCGGGTGGCGTACGAGGCGACGAGGCTGGAGTCGACGCCGCCACTGACAAAGGCCCCCACGGGCACGTCGCTGAGCAGGTGGGCGCCGACCACGTCCTCAAGCAGACCATCGAGGCGCCGGCGGGCGTCGTCGTAGCTACCAAACCCCGGGCTGCGTGTGGCCGCCAGGTTCCAGTACTCAGTCTCGGTGGGGGTGAGTGTCTCGAGGTCGTACGCGACGATGTGGCCGGGCTCGAGCTTGCGGACGCCGCGGTAGATGGTCCGCGGGGTCGGTACGTACATCAGCGTGAGCATGGCCTGAAGCGAGACCGGATCCACCTCCCGACCTCGGGGCCAACGCGCTTCCACGGCCGTCAGCGTCTTGAGCTCCGAGCCGAACAAGAGGCCCTCTGGGCTGTCCAGAATGTACAGCGGCTTGATGCCGAGTCGGTCTCGTCCGAGCAGGAGCCGGTTGCGGTTGGTGTCCAGAAGCGCGAACGCGAACATGCCGGCGACTTCGTCTACGAGGCGGTCGCCGACCTCCTCGTAGAGATGGACGAGCACCTCTGTGTCGGAGTTGGTCTTGAACGTGTGCCCGGCCGCGCTCAAGCGTTCGCGCAGGGCCGGGTAGTTGTAGATTTCGCCGTTGTAGACGACGGCGATGGTGCCGTCCTCGTTGTAGATCGGCTGGGCGCCACCCCCTGTGTCGATGATGGACAGACGTCTCATTCCGAGACCCACGGTCTTGCCGAGGGCCGAGGCCACCAAGGTCCCCTCGTCGTCGGGGCCGCGGTGCACGATGGCGTCACACATCCGGGTGAGATCGGCGCGGGCGTCGTTCTCGTCGAGTCCGGGCAGCACAAATCCTGCGATTCCACACATGGGGCGGTGGTAGTGCAAGCGGTGGGCCGGTGCAAGCGGCATGGAGCTTGCGTTGCCGATCCCCGTGCGATACGCACGCTGCACAGACATGCGAAAGCCACTTCAACGAAAGCTCAAACGGACCCTCGACCTCGCGGTATCCGGTGCGGCGCTTGCGGCACTCTGGCCGGCGATGGCGGCTGTTGGAGCGGCGGTGCGGCTGGAATCCAAGGGGCCAGCGCTCTTCGTCCAGGAGCGGGTCGGTACGTACGGGGAGTCGTTCGACATCCTCAAGTTCCGGACGATGACCGAAGGCTCCGAGAAGGGCGACGTCGTCGTCACCAAGGGGGATGCGCGGGTGACTCGTGTGGGGAAGTTTCTCCGCGCGACGAGCCTGGACGAGCTGCCCCAGCTCATCAACATCCTCAAGGGAGACATGAGCCTGGTGGGCCCGCGGCCGACCCTCCGCTACCAGGTCGATCAATACGACGCGACCCAGCGGCGCCGGCTGGACGTGCCGCCCGGCGTCACGGGGTGGGCGCAGATCCACGGTCGCAATTCACTGCCTTGGCCTCAGCGCATCGAGCTCGACGTCTGGTACGCGGACCACTGGTCGTTCTGGTTGGACCTGGAGATTCTGGTCAAGACCGTACCGGTAGTGCTCGGGGCGGAAGAAGTCTACGGCGACCGCGCGAACTTCGACATGTTCGATCAATCGGGGCGAGTGTCAGAAGGCTGACACCGGATCGTGAAGCAGGATTTACATGCCGGTGTGAACAGCCGGTTACAGAGGGAACATCGAGATGGACTATCCGATCATCAGGCCGACGCTGCCGGATTTTGCGGAGGTTGAGGCGGCCTTTCGGGGCATCTGGGCCTCGGGAATGCTCACCAACCACGCGCACGTGCGCGAGTTGGAGGCCTTGGTGGCCGACTATTGCGGCGTGGAGCACTGTGTTGCCACGGCAAACTGCACCTCGGGTCTGATCCTGACCGTGAAGGCCATGGGCCTGACGCAAGGCGAGATCATCCTGCCGAGCTTCACGTTCGCGGCGACGGGCCACGCCATCGTGTGGAACGGGTGTGAGCCGGTGTTCGTGGACAGCGAGTACGAGACGTTCAACATCGATCCTGAGGCGGTCCGAGCCGCGATTACTCCGCGCACCGTCGCCATCTGCGCCGTGCACGTCTTCGGCCTTCCGGCGAATATGACGGCGCTCGAAGCCATCGCTGAGGAGCACGGCCTGCCCCTGTACTGCGACGCAGCGCAGGCTCTTGGTGCCACCCACAACGGTAGGCGCGCGGGGGGACTCGGACACGCAGAGGTCTTCAGCATGTCGCCGACGAAGGTCGTCACGGCGGGCGAGGGTGGCCTCATCACCACCAACGATGGCGAGCTGGCCACCCGGCTCCGACAGATGCGGGACTACGGCAAGGGCCCGGACGGCTACGACATGCGCTTCATCGGTCTCAACGCCCGCCAGAGCGAGTTCCACGCCGCGGTGGGTGCGGCGACGGTCCGGCACTCCGACGAGTACATCGGGCACCGTCGCTCCATGATCTCACACTACCAGGACGCGCTGCGCGACCTGACCGGCATCCGGTTCCAGGAGGTGCCCGAGGGCTCCACTGCGAGCGGCAACTACATGGTGATGAAGGTGCGCGCGGGCGAGTCGAAGCTCGACCGTGACGAGCTCTACGACGCGTTGTTCGCCCGCGGGATTCAGGCCAAGAAGTATTTCTACCCCTCGCTGCACCTGCATGAGGCCTACGGTCCGTGGCGCGACAAGTACGAGGGCAAGGTGCCGGTCGCGGAACGACTCTCCAAGGAGGGCATCGCGCTTCCGCTGTACGGACACATCCAAAAGGCGGACTGCGACGTAATCATCGATGCGGTCCGCAATTTGCTCTCGTAGTCGGCCGCGTCCAAGGAGCAGGGAGAGGTTGAGATGCTGTTGAGAAGCCCCCGATACATCCGCATGAGCCTGATCATGGCGGCCCACCTCGCGCTCTTTGTGTGCGCGTACGTGGCGGCGTTCATGTTGCGCTTCGACTTCGACCTGTCGTCGGAGTACGTGGGCGTGTTGGCCAACACACTCGGCCTCGTGGTGCTCGTCAAGCTCGTCGTGTTCTACACGGCCGGTCAGTTCTCCGGGTGGTGGCGCTACGTGGGCCTGCGGGACGTGCTGAGCATGATCAAGGCGGCGGCCCTGAGCATGGTGGTGTTCCTGGCCATCAACTACATCTTCCTGGAGATCCGCATCTTCCCGCGGTCCGTGTACCTGCTGGACTTTGCCAGCACGGTGCTCTTTGTCACGGGCGTTCGCGTCGCGGTGAGGATGTACCGTGAGTGGCGCAGCGGGACGGCACCGGAGAACTTCCGCGGCGACCTGAAGCGGCTGCTGATCGTGGGCGCAGGGGACACGGGCGAGACGCTGCTGCGCGAGATTGGCAAGAACCGGAACCTCCCATTCCGACCTGTGGCGCTGTTGGATGACGACCCCCGCAAGCACGGGCTGCGCATCCATGATGTGCCCGTGGTGGGCAAGGTGGACGACATCGGCCGCGTGGTCGATGTCTACGACATTCAAGAGGTGATCATCGCCGCGCCGTCGGCGTCCCGGCAGCAGATGAGGCGTCTCGTTGCGCTGTGCCAACAGACAGGGATCAAGCCCAAGGTGCTGCCGGCTGTCGAGGCGGTGCTCACGACATCGTTCGGGCTCGGGGCGCTGCGCGAGGTCGCCATCGAGGATCTGCTCGGCCGTAAGGAGGTCAAGCTGGACGAGGCTGCCATCGGGACCTACCTGCAGGGCAAGGTGGTGATGATTACGGGCGCCGGCGGCAGCATCGGCAGCGAGATCTGCCGGCAGGTCTGCCGGTTTGCCCCCGAGCGCATCGTGATGGTGGAGCAGGCTGAGAATCCGCTGTTCTTCATCGGGCGCGAGCTCAAGCAGACGTACGGCGACTCCATCGAGATGGTGCAGGTGATCGCGGACATCTGCGACCGCGATCGTATGGCCAAGGTCTTTGAGGAGCACCACCCCGAGGCCGTGTTGCACGCCGCCGCCCACAAGCATGTGCCCCTGATGGAGCAGAACCCGGGCGAGGCGGTGAAGAACAATTTCCTCGGCACGCGGTGCATGGCGCGGCTGTC
This sequence comes from uncultured Pseudomonadota bacterium, assembly GCA_937890335.1. Lineage (GTDB taxonomy): Bacteria > Myxococcota_A > Bradymonadia > Bradymonadales > CALBXO01. The sequence goes on from CALBXO010000743.1 coordinate 6,655, forward strand.
GGCTGAGTTTGGCGTCCGCAGCTTTGTGATGATCTCCACGGACAAGGCGGTCAATCCGACGAGCGTCATGGGCACGACCAAGCGGCTGGCCGAGCTCTATGTGCAGGCGATGGCCCTCCACAGCCAGACGCAGTTCATCGCGGTGCGTTTTGGCAACGTGCTGGGCTCCAACGGCTCCGTCGTGCCCATCTTCAAGGAGCAGATCCGTCGCGGGGGCCCGGTCACGGTGACGCACCCGGAGATGACGCGGTACTTCATGACCATCCCGGAGGCCACGCAGCTGGTGCTGCAGGCGGCGTCCACGGGAGAGTCGGGTCAGGTCTTCGTCCTCGACATGGGCGAGCCGGTTCGCATCGTGGACCTGGCCCGCGATCTGATCTCGCTGTCGGGGCTGCGCCCCGGCGACGATGTGGAGATCGTGTTCACGGGCGTTCGCCCCGGAGAGAAGCTCTTTGAGGAGCTCAGCCTCGGTGACGAGGGGATTCGGAAGACCGCGCACGAGAAGATCTTCATCGGCAACGTGGCCCAGCTACCGCTGGAGCGGCTCGAGGAAGCGGCCGCCGGCTTTGTGGCGATTGCTGACCAGGCCGACCCGGATGGCATTCGGGCCCGTCTCAAGGGCCTCGTGCCCGAGTATGGGTTCAAGGGAACGCTGCCCGAAGCGACCGAGTCTGGGAAGGTCATTCCGCTCGCGCGGACTTGACTTGCCACAGGCCGTGTGCTCTATCTACGCGGCCTCGCGAAAGGGCGTTCCGGCGACCTTGGCGAGTCTTGAGTCCCGTCCACAACGCGGCGGGCTGTCAATGAATGGAATCAGGTTAGTGTCATGAAGCGGACGTACCAACCCAGCAAGATCAAGCGTAAGCGCACCCACGGCTTCCGCGCTCGCATGAAGACCAACGGTGGCCAGAACGTGCTCACGGCGCGCCGGCGCAAGGGCCGCGCTCGCCTGGCGCCGGACACGCACCGCAAGTAATCGCCGTGACTGACGAGCGCGACGACCACCCGTTCACGCGGGATGAGCGTTTGCGCAAGGAAGAACGGCTGCTGCGCCGACCGGAGTTCACGGCGACGCAGCGAAGGGGCGGGCGACATGTGATGCCCGCCCTTGTGGTGTATGCAGCGCATGCCGAACAGCCATGGACCCGGATCGGGTTGACCGTCAGCCGCAAGGTGGGCGGCTCGGTGGTCCGCAACGTGGTCAAGCGGCGCCTGCGCGAAGCATTCCGTCGGAACAAGCGTGACCTCCCACTGGGTTTCGACCTGGTCGTGATCGCCCGGGTTGGTGCCGGGGACGCGGACTACGAGACCTTGGAGCGGGAGCTCCTCGAAGCTTGCTGCAATGCGCGCAAGCGAGCTCGTCTGCCGAAGCGGGGTGAGTAGATTGGGAATCGTGGCGCGAGCCTTCACGGGAATGGTGCGGTTCTACCAGAACTACATCTCCCCGTTGACGCCGCCCATGTGCCGGTACGGCCCCAGCTGCTCCGAGTACGCACGACAGGCGATCGTCAAGCACGGCGCGATCCGTGGCACCTGGTATGGGGTGCTTCGGATCTTGCGGTGCCACCCACTGCATCCGGGCGGATATGACCCGGTGCCCTGACAGCTGAGCAGAGTTCATGGGTGGAGGACAGGATCAGAAGCGGGTGTTTTTGGCCATCGCGTTGAGCGTGGTGGTCATCGCGCTCTGGCAGGTCTTTTTCGTCCCTGAACCGCCGCCCCCCGGGGAGGCTGGATCGGACGCGGGTGTCATCGCCAACGGGGCTGATGCCGGTGCGCAGCCCGCTGGCGTGCCGCCCGCCGCGGTGGCTGGAGACCCGGCCGGGACCCCGGACGGTGCGCCGGCCGTCGCCGCGCCGGATGCAACCCCGGTCCGCGTCATCGCGCCGCAGGATGTGGTCCTCGAGGCCGAGTCCTTCAAGGCCACGCTGACCAACCGAGGCGCGCGCCTCAAGCACTTCTTCGTACAGAGCCCGTTGCAGTACCAACCGCGCGGAGATCTTCTGCAGCCTGGCCCGCTCGACGGCGAGACGGAGCAGGAGCCCCCGCCGGAGAACTTTGAGACGTTCCTCTCCCTGGCCACGCAGCTCGGCGGAGAACTCCGTCTGAACGAGCAGGCGATGTACGACGTCGTCGAGTCGGGCCCGGACAAAGCGGTGTTTCGTCACACGGACCCGGCTGGGCGATACACCGTCACCAAGACGTTCACCGTGGGCAGCCGGCCCCACACGATCGAGCTGGCGGTGGTGCTGGAAAACAAGCAACCCGCGGGCGTCCTGACGGATGAGCTGGAGGTCGTGAACTACGGTCGGCAGAAGGAAGGCGACGGCGACTGGTCCTTGTTCGACCCCATTCCGAACACCATGGAGGCCGTCTGCTACGCAGGCGGCGACGCGGAGCGAATGCCCCGTGACGACGCGGCGGAGAAGCCCAGCATTCCGGGGCCAATCACCTGGGGCGGCGTGGACACGCGCTACTTCACCAATGTGGTGATCCCAGCAGAGCCGTTCGAAAAATGCCGGATCGGGCTGGAGCAGCGCGAGTTCTTCCGCATGGCGGTAGTGAGCCCAAAGTTCACCCTTGAACCCGGACAATCCAAGACCTGGCTGCTCTCAAGTTACGTGGGCCCGAAGGAAATCGAGGCGATGGCGAGCTTCACCGTGGGGCTTGAGGAGTCGGTGGATTACGGCGTCTTCGCTTTCCTGTGCAGGCCGTTCCGGTGGGTGCTCGTGCACTTTGAGGGTTGGGTCGGCAACTGGGGCCTGGCCATCATTCTGCTCACGCTCGGGCTTCGAATGCTGTTGTTCCCGGTGAACCAGAAAGCCTACGGGAACATGGAGGGTATGCGCCGCCTCCAGCCGCAATTGGAGGTGATGCGGGCCAAGTACAAGAACGATCCGCAGCGTCTCAACACGGAGATGATGAAGTTATATCAGCAGGAAAATGTATCCATGTTTGGGTGCCTGCCGATGTTCATTCAGATCCCAATCTTCTTCGCGTTCTACCGGACGATCTACAACTCGGTGGAGCTGTACCACGCGGACTTTGCGCTGTGGTACACGGACCTGAGCGCCCCGGACCCGTACTATGTGCTCCCGGTGATCGTCACGGGGCTCATGATGGGCCAGCAGTTCTTCATGCCTCAGACTGCGCAGAACGCGCAGATGAAGGTCATGATGTGGATGATGCCGATCATGTTCGGCGTGTTCACCTTCGTTCTCCCGAGTGGGTTGGGCCTCTACTTGACGGTGAGTGTCTCCCTCGGAATCGCACAGCAGTACTACATTCGCCGGCGGCTCAAGGCCAAGAACGGCGACACCCCCGCACCGGCTGGGCCCAAGAAGGCCAAGAAAGCCAAAGCATGAACGGCCTGGAGCCAAGATGACTGACAAAGCCAACGGTAAGCCCCGTCGCCCGCGCAGAAGCCGGGAGGACATCCCCCAGGCGACGGCGGAGCACGTCGACGCCGGTCTGAAGTTCCTTGAGGGAGTTGTCGAACGCATGGGGCTCGACCTCGATGTGGACGGCAAGATCGACGGGAAACGTGCTCGGTTTGAGCTCGACGGGAAGGACAAGGACGCCATGGTCGGTGGCCTCGGACAGGGCAATGGCGCCGTGCCGATGGCCCTCGAGACGCTGGTCTCCATGAGCCTGGGTCGCCTCGAAGGCGGCCGCCCGTCGGTGGCGCTCGATGTCGCCGGCGTCGCGAGGATGACCCGCGAGGAGCGCGAGCGCGCTTCCAGCAGGGACAACACCCGCAGCAGCAGCCGCGAGGGCAGCAACAGCCGCGAGGGCGGCAGCAGCCGCGAGCGAAGCAGCGGGGACCGTGAGGCTGACCGGGGTCCCAAGCGCAGCGATCGCGATCGCGACCGCCGGCCGGAACGGCCCCGTGAGCCCAAGCGATCCGCCAAAGAGAAGGCCGCCCGCGAGGAGCAGCTGGATGGAGTTGGGGCTTTCCTGGGTGAGCGAATCGCCGCGATTGGCGTGCCGGTTGTCATCATGGGCATGGACAGCTTCGACCGTCGTGTCATCCACCAGAGCCTGGGTGACCAGGGTGGGATGAAAACCGAGAGCGAAGGCTTTGGCAGCTTCCGCCGGTTGAAGATCACCGCCAAGTAGACCGCTCGGCGACCCCGACGCGCGGGGTTTCGTCGCACGCTGCCCCCGGTACGCATGAAGACCATTGCGGCCATCGCTACCGCCTTGGCGCCCGGCGGCGTCGGGATCATCCGGGTCAGCGGGCCGAACGCGTTGCCCATACTCCGGACGGTCTGCCCCGACCTGCCCGCGTCACTCGACACCCACAAACTGCACCACACCCACGTACGACGCGGAGACGAAGTCCTCGACGACGTCCTGGCCGTGTTCATGCGCGCCCCCAGGAGTTTCACCGGCGAGGACGTGGTTGAGATTCACGGTCACGGCGGGGTTGTGAACATGCAGCGGCTGCTCGCCGCGGTGTCCGAGGCGGGGGCCGCGCTGGCCGAGCCCGGGGAGTTCACGCGGCGGGCGTTCCTCAACGGTCGTATGGACCTCACGCAAGCCGAGGCGGTCATCGACGTGATCAACGCCCGCAGCGAGGCTGCGCTCGACCTGGCCCAGGCCCAGATGGCTGGACGCCTCGGGGACGCGGTCCGGGGCCTGCGCGAGGAGGTCGCCGTCGGCGTGACGTTGACCGAAGCCGCGATCGATTTCAGCACTGAGGAGCACGTCTACCAGCTGGACGTCACAGACCTCCTGACGCGAATTGATGGCGTCAGCGACGAGGTGGACCGGTTGCTCGGCACCTACGATACGGGACGCCGGGTGCGCGAGGGGATTCGCGTTGTCTTTGTGGGACGGCCCAACGCCGGCAAGTCCACCTTGTTCAACGCGTTGTGCGGGCAGGATCGGTCCATCGTGACGGCCGTCGCCGGTACAACCCGTGACTACATCGAGCAGGAGGTGGACATCGAGGGCCTGCCACTCCAGCTGGTGGATACGGCGGGTCTCCGGAGCTCGGACGACGAGGTGGAACGAATCGGCGTGGAGCGCTCGATGGCACAGGCCACGTCCGCGGACGTCGTTGTCTGGGTGATCGACCGCTCCGAGACGTTGGCGGTGACGTCTGCGGAGCTGGCGCTGCTGGAACCCGTCCGCGTCGTGGCTGTTCTCAACAAAGGTGATCTCCCCTTGGCGCTTGCCGAAGTCGCCTTGGACCAGATCGAGAGCACCTCGTCTGTGGTGGTGCATTGCGTCCCTGGCGACGCGTCGGGGCTGCGGCGTGCGCTCGCGGAGGTGGCGCGCGAGATGCTGGCGCCGGCGGGTGAGGGGGCGGTCATCGCGCGGGCGCGACATCGTGAGGCGCTCGCCCGCGCACGAGAGGCGTTGGGGCGCGCCCGCGGTGCGGCGCAGGCAGGGATGAGCCACGAGTTCATCGCCCTGGACCTGCGGCTGGCGCTCGATGGGTTGGGCGAGTTGGTCGGCCATGTGTCGGTGGACGACGTCCTGCACCGCATCTTCGCCGAGTTCTGCGTCGGCAAGTAGGGGGCGTCGCTAGCGCTAGCCTACTCTGGACGGGACCAACGCCGCGCCGCTGGGCAATGTGGCCCGAGTCGAGGCGCGGGCCTCGAAGAATCTCGTGACCCCAGCCGTCGCGGCCCACGCTCCGAGCCCTGCTACGACCGCGACGGCGATGGCGGCAGTCGGGCCTGCTGCGTCGGCCGCCAGCGCGCCAAACAGGGCGCCGCCTGCCATGCCTCCGGAGTTCAGGACCACATCAAACGAGGTCAGCCGACCCAGTGTCGCGCCGTCCGCGTCCCTCTGAAGGTCGCTGGTGGTCACCACCCAGAGGGCTCCGGAGCCGGCGCCCCAAACGACCAGGGAAAGGATCGCCATGGGCAGGCTGTCGCTCACGCCGAACCAGACGATCCCTCCGAGGCCGGCCAGGTTCAACACCCAGTGGTTGCGCAGCGCCGGCCAACGTCGGTTTGTCACAGCCAGCAGGGTGGGACCCAGGCCTGTACCCAGCGCTCGGCTGGCGTGCAGCAAACCCAGGCCCAGCGCGGCGCCGAGCGCGAGCTCCTCGGCGGCGAGGTTGAGATAGACCCAACCTGCGCCGGCTGCGATTGCGACGGGGGTCTTGCCCAATACCGTGTGCAGCACGTGGGGATTGCGCGTGGCGTAGGTTAGCGCGGCGGCCAGAGATCCGCCCCGCCTGGCCCGATCGCCGGGAGGCTTCATGCTCGGGAGTCGCCACAGGATCCACGTCGCGACGAAGAAGGTCGCCGCGTCTACGAAGATCGCGATGGTCGGTCCCACCCACGCGGCCAGCAGGCCACCAAGCGCCACCCCCGCCGTGAAGATCACGCTCCAACTCACAGTCATCAGCGTGTTGGCATCCTCGAGCTCCTCGGGTGTGACGAGCTGTGGCAGGGCAGCGCTGCGCGCCGGGAAGAAGAACGCGCTCACCGCCACCCGAAGCACCAGCAGCACCTCGAGCGCGATGATGTGACCCCCGACCGCTGCCAGCGCCATCGCCACCGTGAGCCCAGTGCGCACCACGTTTGTCGCCAGCATCAACGTCCGCCGATCAAACCGATCGGCGAGCCGGCCAGCCAGCGGCGACATCAGAACCTGGGGCAGGGTGTAGGCCGCGAGCACCAACGCCACAGCGACGATGCCGCCACCGTCGTGCAGCGCGAGCAAACTGATGGCGACATAGCTGAGCCAGTCGCCCAGCAGGGAGATGATATTGGCGGTCCAGAGGCGCCGGAGGGCGGGGCGACGGGCCAGAAGTTGTACGTAGCGTTTCATGACGGCCAAGATGGTCCTCGCGACTTGGTTGTGCGACTGGTCGTGAGGACAATGACCCCTGTCCGGAAGGGCAGGTTGGGGATGGCGAGTCCGATGCTGTGGGCCGCCGGGAGACACCATGGTTGAGAGAGCGTACGGGGCCTGTACGGTCAGGCCGGGGATCTGGATGGGCGCGCTGCTGCTGGCCGTGTCGGCGGTTGGGTGCGCGACGCCCCAGGGGCCACACAAACCGGAGACCGCCCCAGCGTCGCTGGAACAGGTCGAGCCGGCCGCAGAGCCTGAAGTCGAGCCCACACCGGCTCACACTCCTGAGTTCACGTGCAGCCGACTCAGCACGTTCGCGCCAGTCACACTCAGCGCCCAAGCGTACCGCGAGCGTCATGGCGTGGGCGTGACTCGCGTTGCGGAGGTGGACAGCAGCAAGGAGCAGCCCATCGAAGTCTGCATGGTGGAGGGCCAGCTCGAGTGGCTGGTCGGGCTGCAATGCGCGGACGGATCATCTCCGTTTTCAAGTCCGCAGGACGCCCACGCGGCGCGATCCGGCAACGTTGGCGCCGGCGGTCGATGCGACTCCATCATCGATCGCTACATCGTTCCCTGCCCTGAGGGGGACGTGGAGGTCTTCATGGACCTCTACATGTGCCCGGATGCCGGCGGAAGC
>CALBXO010000744.1 GCA_937890335.1 uncultured Pseudomonadota bacterium
GGCGTGCTCCACACTCACCGGCGCCCCGTAGTAGGGCGCTGTCGCCAGCCCTGGCACCTGGCCCGCGTCGAAGTCGGTCGCCCAGTACTGGGGTCTGTCCTGAGCTGGCGCGGTGAGCACCTCGAATGCCGCGCTCCCAAGCCCCTCAAGCAGGCCCTCGTACCGCAGAAGACGCGCGTCGATCGCTGCCGCCCGCTCCGCTGTGTTCGCCACGGCTGCCGCCAGGGCCTGCTCGTGCTGCTGCGCTGAGGCCCGCTCTCGCAGCCGCTGGACCTGCAGACCCGACACCACCACGACCGCGACAGACAGCAACACCAGCCCAGCGACCGTCACGCCCGCCCGGTGGCGCCCGACCCATCGAAGCAGCGCCATCCAAGGGGTGTCTGGCTGCGCGAGCACCGCGTCACCGCGCAGGTAGCGCCGCACATCCTCGGCCAGCTCGCCCGCGCTCGGGTAGCGATCTTCCCGCTCCGGCGCGCTCGCTTTGTCGACGATGGCCAGCAATTCCGACGGAAGACGTGCTCCGAAGCGGTGTCTCGGCGGCTCGCGCTCCCCGAGCTGGTTGCGCGCGATCCGCTGGATCGCCGTCCCGGTCACCGCCGGCTTCAGGGTCAGGATCTCCTGCAGGATGAGCCCGAGGGCGTACACATCCGAGCGACCGTCGAGGTCGGCGGCACCCTGGGCCTGCTCTGGGGACATGAAGCCCGGCGTTCCCGCCACCTGGGTCTTGGGCCGGCTTCCGGCGCCGAGGGTGTCGCGCGCCGCGAACCCCTCGACCGTGGGCCGGGACGGCGCGGGTCCCTCCATGATCCCGGCGACACCCCAGTCCATGACGTAGACCTCGCCGTGGGCCCCCAACATGAGGTTCTCGGGCTTCAGGTCACGGTGTACCACGCGACGGTGGTGGGCGTAGTCCACGGCGTCGCAGACCTTGAGGAACACGTCGAGGAACCGCTGCCGGGAGTACTCATCGTCGGGAGCGTGACCGTCTTCGAACTCGGCGGCGGCGGCTGTGATGGCCTGGTGCAGGTTCACCCCATCCACCAGCTTCATCGTGTACGCCAGCCGGCCATCGGGGGCCCGGGCCAGCGCGTAGATCGGCGGGACATTGGGGTGGTCGAGCTGGCCGGTGATCTGGGCCTCGCAGTAGAAGCGCGCGGCGAGATCCGGGCGCGCAGCGATCTGCGGGCTCATCACTTTGTACGCGACTTCGCGGTTTAAATCCCGATCCTGTGCCCGCAACACCGCACCCATGGCGCCGGCACCCACCGTGTCCTGCAGCGTCCACCCGCGCCCGGGTACGTCGCTGGCCACCCCTGTCAGGAGGCGCTCCGAGGGCCTCAGATCCACCTCGCTCGCGTCCGCCTCCCAGTGCGTGGGGAAGGTGGTCTCCGCGGCGTGATCGGAGTCTCCAGGTGGGTTCGCCATACCCGCCAGCGTCGCGGCGTCGATCAGACCCTGGGCAACCAGGTCCAGCGCAAAGCCGTTCGGATCGTCGGCGTGGGTGGCGCCCCACACCTCCCAGCGCTCGTCGAGGTCCACCACCAGAGGCCGCAGCAGGGGAGCGAGGCGGCCAAGGCTCATCGTCAGATACCGGCCAGGGGGATGAGCGCTAGGGTCATGCTGGCATCATGGCACGCCATTTCGCCGTGAGGTGGTCTAGCAGCGTATCCACTCTGCCAACGAACGTAGTCAGCAGCACTGACCGTGTGATCTTGGCTGAGGCGCCAAGCTCGCGTAAGTCAGGGCCGCCCCCAGCTTGGACTTCGGCCGGACACCCGTCGACAACGCCTTGGTCCACTCGAAGAAGCCGTCGATCAACGGCTTGGACAATCGCCGCCGCGAAGACCAGATCTCCTCGGGCGGATCTCCTCGCATGGTGCGCTCAATCATGAATAGATCTCGGAGGGTACCCAGCGCCAACGCCGCATTTCCACGGACTCCGGATAATGGCTCCAACATCCGGCACTCCGGAGTTCCCAACGCCATGGGTCGAGTAGGGCTTCGCCGTCGATCCTCTTTCGCGCATCGGTTCAGCTCCTGGACACCGCGCCGACTTTGACGTGGGCGCTGTAGGTTCGGGTGGGGTGGATCGACCTGACGGCGCTTCTGTGGGAAGCCTTTGCTGGAGCGCACCAAGGGCAGGGCAGCCTGGTCCGGTTCGGTGACCTGGAATGTAGTTGACTGGAGGGGCTACGCTGTCACGGCATGGCATCGAGAACACCCAGTCGCGCGCAAATCAAACGTTGGTTGGCGTCCACCTTTGAGAGCGCTTGGAAGTCCACCGAGGCGCTCAAACCCACCCGTGCGTCGGTGCCTCGGCTCGACCAAGGCCCCACGTTGGCCATCGCAGCCTCGCTGCTCGGTGAATCGTTGGACAACGCGCGGCGCGTCCTGACTGCTCCCGAGCACAGGACCCACGCGCAGGCATCCGGTTGGTCAGGCGATGCCCGCGGCAGCATGAAGGGCGACTTCTCGGTGCGAGAGACACGGCGCGAGTTGGCGTTGCCCGGCCGTGAGGCCGGTATCGTGTGGGTTGACTGGGACGTCGGTGACAACGCGTTTGCCGCGCGAACCGGAGCGGGCTTTGCGGAAGATGCTTACCGCGTCTACGACCTCAAGGCGGGTTGGGCGGTGTCGATGAGTTCGACAGGTCAGAATATCGCTATCGCAAGTCGACGTCCCGAGAGGGTCGCCGAGATCGACGCGCTCGTGCGTGCGCATGCGGACTACGTCACCGGCCACGCAAGCGCCTGGGACTTCTCAGAGGATCCCAGCAATGCGCGCTTCGTTTCCTTCGCGCAGGGCGCCACCGGTGGTCGTCCCAAGGTGGACCTGTCCGACGACGGAGCCTTCACCATCACGGCCGGTCGCGGCGACAAGCAAGCGTCCCTGCGCAACGACGTGTGGGGGGGCACGCTCCTGGTGCTCGTCCACCTCAAGGCGACAGTGCTCAGCGCCGACATGGCTGGCCTGAAGTCGGCCTTCGCGGAGCTGTTGAGCGACCCCCGTCCGCGCGACGCCAGCTGGCTTGCGGAGCAGGAGATCCGCATGGCGCACGCCCACGACGCGCGACACGGCTCGAGCCACGCCAGGGCGGCCCAGATCCTCGAGACCTTCCCAAACCATGTAGACGCGGCGGCTGTGCTCGCCCTCAACACCGGCAACAGCCGCTCCCTCGACGCCCTCGACGCGCGAGGGCGGGTGGAGTACGCCGCACAGCTCACGTATGGCATTCTGCTGTTTGGGCGAGGTAAGTTCGCTGACGCCGCGGCGTGTTTTGACGGCGCGTTGGCAGCGCGCCCCGACGACTACACCGCCCATGTCTACGCGGCGTTGTCCCTCAAAGCGCAGCTGCCGGGGCCGCCCATGCCCGCCGACCCCGCGCTGGTCGCCAGGGCGCATGCCCACCTCGACGCCGCCGTGGCGAACCCACCCCCACCAGACGCGCTGCGCTTCGACGCTCGCGCACAAGGCAATCCACGTGACCTGGTGCTTGACGTCTCCACGACGCGGGTCTTTCTCCTGCGAGTGGCCGGCGTTCAGCACGAGGGCTGCTCGACGTGTCAAAGTCTTGGGCCCAAGGTGCGAACCACGCCGAGCTCCGCCGTCCCTGACGGGATTGAGCGCCTCCAGGCACACAACCCGACCCGCGGCGACCACCAACACGCGTTCTTTCGCTGCAGGCAATGTGACGGTCTCTACCGCTTCCACAAGACCTACGACTATGACCCCAATGGCTCCATCGACGAGGTTACTTTCTGGCGGCTGCCCCCAGCCCAACAGATCGTCCTCGGTCCGGTCCTGGCGCCCAAGACGCGCGCCTCGACCCGCGAGTCCGCGCTGCTGGCGGCGCTCGGACACGCCTCTCCGGAGATTCGCCGCGAAGCTACACTCGCGGCCTGGTGGCTGGCTCCGACCCAGGAAAAGTTCAGCAATGAAGCCATCGACGCCCTCGTTGTGACCCTGTCGGATGATCACATCCAGACCGTCATGCGGGCTTGCTCCGCGATCTGTGCCCGCCTCGCTCGACACGGCTGGCTCAAGAGCCGTGTGCTGCGAAGCCTGGACCGTCCGGAGCTCCCGGAGCGCACCAAGCCAGGCGAACACTACGCGGGTCTCGTGCGCAAAGCAGCGGAGGGATGAGAATCTCCTCTGGGCCCGGCGTCTTGAAGATGCATCGGGCTGCAGAGGGCACGACAAACTTCGCGGGGCTCCGGGCA
>CALBXO010000745.1 GCA_937890335.1 uncultured Pseudomonadota bacterium
AGCCTCTCGTGGGGGTCCGTCACCGCGCTGACGGCCCGCGCAACCCGTCTCCGGAGCTCGTGACCCGCCTCCCGCTCCCAGAGCGCAGCCCGCGCCGGACCCTCCGCCGGCTCCGCGGACAACGCCTGCCCGGTCGCCACATCGCCCGGCCGAGGTGCAGCGCCGGCGTGGTCAGCTGCGCTCACCGCATCCCCCGCCCGATCTCCAAAGCCGTCGCCGCCAGTGGAGCGCGACGCATCGCCCGCCCGACCGCCGTCGGCAGCCCAGCCCGGCCCACCTGGCGCATCACCCGCCCGCTCAGCCGATACACACAGCGGGTCCAGGCCGCGGCCCGCGTCATTGCCACGGAAGCCAAGCACCTGTGCCGCAAATGCGTGCAGAAGTTCGTGCCGCAACACGCGCGCCTCGGTCTCCAAGATTGCGGGGGTGGGCTCCTCTACCACCGGTACGACAACGTGGAACACGGTGAGCGCCCCTCCCCCCGGCACGGGCAAGCGACGTGTCTCCAGGACCACCTCGGCGCACAGCGCCGCGTAGGCCGCGCCATCCGCGACATCCACTGGCAGGACCTCCAGACTTGCCACATGCGGGCGGCGTACGCGTGGACGCTCGTGCAGTGGCCCAGCGACAAAGAGTGGACGGAAGACCTCCGGGGCGAAGGCGCCGCGCAGAATGCGCCCTTCCCGAAGGTCCGCGAGCAGCCCGGCGACCACGGCGCCAATCTGCTCCAGCCGTGCCAGGGGCAGGCCTCGCTGGCCCACGAGCCAGGTGGCCACCGGGTCTGGCCCCCAGGGATCCAGCCGAAGCGAGCAGCCCAGGCCACGCCCCGGCTCCAGCGCGACCCGCCACGGCCGCTGCGGCTCTACCGACCACACGCCCTTCGACCAGACCCCAGGAACCAAGGGCGCGCCGCCCACTTCCGAGACCTGCAGGACGGCCGACCGACCTGTGTTCTCCGTGCCGCTCACCAACCGAACGCCCGCGGGTCCACCAGACCAGGGGTGCCCAGGGCAACCGCACGGGCCCGTGCCGCTGGCTCGAGTGGGGACCGCTCATGCAGGGCATCCACAGCGTCCACCGCCCGCTGGTGCAGGTCCGTAGTCGCTGCGCGAAACCCGGCGGCGCCGGTGACGAACGGCGCGGCGCCGGTGCCCACCATCATCGCGGGATTGGTCCGCTTGAGTTGGGCCTCAAGCAGCGTTTCCAGGTCGTCCACCGGGAGGACTGGCGCGTCCAGGGCGCCGCTGAAGAGCGCCGCAACGCAGCGACGGAACGCGGGCAAATGCGGCGCGAGGTCGGCCACGTCCCGCGGCGTCAGCTTGATGTCCCACAGAGCGCCCGCCGCGCGCTGTCGCGACAGGTCCCGCGGTGCGGCCAGCAAGGCCATCGCCACAAGCACCTCCACGGGCAGCCGCCGAACCGACGTGGCGTGCTCCGGGCGGTCGGTCGCGTCTGGGTCCAACAGAAACGACCACAGCGCCCTGGCGGGGCCTCGCGCAGCGCCGGAGCTGCGGGTCTGGCCGGCGTGCGTCGCCACAATCCCGCGCAGGCGGTCCAGGTCGCGCCAGCCGGGTTGATAGGGCACGAGCGCCGTTACCATCACCCCAGCCCCGACCTCGTAGGGGTCCCGAACCATCTCGGAGGCCGACGCCACGTCCACGGGCGCAAGCTCGCCGTACGCATCCAAGGTGTACAGCGCGACACGGTGTTGGGCGCACGGCCCGACGAGCGGCAACAGCTCACTCTCCACCGCAGCCCGAACAGGCTCCGCGTCGGGTCCGACGATCTCGTGAAGCGAGACGCAAACGACCCCCGTGGCCCCGAGATGGGCCACGCCGGGCGACCGCGGGCCCATGCCCTTGCCCGCGCCGCGCCCCAGCCCGCGCACGGCGTAGCGCAGGCGCGCCGCGGTCAGCGCGGGTTTTTCCGGGGGTTGGCCGCGAGTCGAAGACCGGTCTGGGTCTTGTCCATTGTGCTCGGTCATGGGTCCTCCGCTGGGTTTCCAAAATGGTCGTCCAAGGCGCGCAGCGCCTCCCGGGTCGTGCGTCGCAATTCCACGCCAATCGCCGCCGCGGCAGCCAGCAGATCAGGCCAGCATCTGCGGTCTTCCACGAGATGTGTCGGCGGCTCGGCCCCCAGGTCCAACAGGGCGAGCCACAGGGCATCGGCCAGGTCGTCGTCGAGGTCGCGCGGTTGGAGATCCGGCGCTGCGTACACCCGGCTGACGGCGTCGAGCGCCACCAGATCCGCGCCCCGCAGTGCAACGCCGCCCGCGCCTTGCAGGGCGGCCAGACGGGCGAGCTGAAACTGCGCCTCGTCCGCGCCTGCGTCCGCGACGTTGAGCCGCAGTCGAATCGCGGCCAACCGCGCCGCAGCGGCGCCCTCCGGCGCGGTCAGGGCGGGGCCCAGCAACTCGGCCGTGTGCTGGACGACCGCCCCGGCGGGAACGGTGGGGAACGGCGCAAACCGCCCCGCGCGACACTCCAGCGCCGCACCGAGCCGCCGGAGCAAAACGTCGTTGGCCCAGCCCTCGGCCTCGTCGCCATACCAGACATCCTCGGCGCCAGGCCCCCCGCCGGCGGCGTCCGACAGCGCGAGCTCAAAGCTGCGCCGGCCGTCCTCCGCGTGGGCCTCCATGGACTCCAGGCGGGGGGGCGTCAGAGTGGTCCGGCATGCAATCACTTCGAGCCGCGCCCGCTCCACCACCCGCGCCAGGTCCATCAGGCCGGACGACAGCGCCTCGCGCAGCTGCAGAAACTCACCAATGTCCGGCCAGCACCCCAGCCGGTCCTGGAAATGCCGCACGCGCCGACCGCGCACGCGCCCCCGGTAGCCGGCCATGATCTGCGTCCACAGCAGCGCCAGGCCGTCATCCGGGGTCGCGCCCAACCACAACGGTGCCAACGCCTCGATCACTTCCCGGCGCATCCACCCAGCTCCGCGGGTGATCACAGCGCCCGTCGCGTCCTTGCGACCCGACGGGTCGGGCAGCGGCAGCGCGATCTCCTGGTGCGCCAGGTACAGCGGACGGTTTCGGTTGCGCCCAAACTGCTTGTGGGCAAACGCCAACAGGCCCGCCGCGTCCGTGCGGACGCCGAGGAGCGCGAACGACTCGACGACCCAACCGGCGGCCTCCTCCAGCTCCGCGCGCCGCCTCACCAGCACGCGGGACGCCGCGGCGTCGGCATCCAGCCGACTGAGGCGCGCGTCCATCTCGCGCAGGAGGGCGTCCATGGGATTGTAGCCCGCTGCGCCCACCACCTCCCGCAACACCAGATCGCGCAGCGCGGTGCCACGGGCGTCGTGCACGGCGCCTCGCAGCGTCACCAGTTTCCAGACGCGGGTGAAAACCAGCGCCGACAGTCCGCGGGCCACATCGGTTGGTGCCTCGGCTCCGGCGCGCTCCAGATGGTCCGCGACTACCTCGTCACAGGCGCCAGCCAGCCGGCCGATCGCCGGCACCAGCGCGCTGACGTCGGCGTCGAGCAGGACAGCGCGCAGGTCCGAAATCAGCTCGTTCACATAGTCGGGCGGCAGCGCGCGGGCCCCGCGTGACCGTGCCCTCTCAAAGACGTACCAATGTGGAGGCGGCGCGCAGGCCGGACCGGATTCAAAGTGCCAGGTATAGCTCTCGGGCCAGTCGGCACGGGGCGCAGGCCCGGCGTGGCGCAGCGCGCTGGGGACCGGGTCCTCAGAACCCCGAAACCGTGTCCTTCGGCTGCGCAATTGGAAGCCCGGAAAGTGGTGCAGAGAGCGGTGCTCATTGCCGCTCTCGTGACGCAGGCGCGATGGGAGGTACACCCCGGCGGGAACACGATCCCGGTTGAGCCTCACCACGTCTCCGCTGGCCACCACCCACTCGATCTCGCGCGAAATCTCCACCACGGCGAGCGCCGCCAGCACCGCCTCATGCTGCGCGCGCCTGCCGGGTCCTCGCCGCGGTCCAGGCCGCTCGAGCACGTGGCCCGTGGCCCGGAACGCCGCGTCAAACAAGCGCCGCAGTGGCAGTGGGACGGGCACCGGTCGGACGCGGGCTGCGATTTGTGCCGGCCACCGCTCGATGGCCGCAACCGCAGTCTCCACCAGGGCGGGGTCGGCCTTGCACGCGAGGTAGATCTCGCGGAACAGCGGCAGCGACGCCGGCTGCTCCCACAACGCGCGCTGGTTGCCAGCCTCAACCACCGCAGAGACCTCTCCACCAGGCCCGCGTCGCGCGGGTCCGAAGCGTCGCCCCAACTTCCGCCGCCGTGCAGCGCAGGTCGTTGCCACAGGAGAAGCTCAACCCCTTGCGCCGGGCGCGACCGCCGCCGCACTCCGCAGAAAACCCGCCACCGCGCGGAGACTGGACCCCTGGTCCGCATTGCCGGAGGGCCGCGTTCATTCCACGGACGGCCTTCTGTACGCAGGCAGCGCTCGGCGTGAATGTACCCTGGGAGAACGTGGGCCCAGCCGCGCGGCGCGGCGGCGGACCAGGTGCGGGCGACCTGCGCCGCGGTGTCCGCCGCACAGAGGCGACGCTGCTCGTAAAGCTGGGCAGAGGGCGCGCCGCCACGCTCGGTGTGCTGGGCACCTGCCTTGTGCTCTTCACGCGCGGCGCCACCGCCTTGAACGCTGGCACCGGCTGCGGAGCCCGGACCTGCCGTCGCGTGGGCCGCACCTTGCGGACCTCGGCATGCACGACCTCGGCCTTCTCCAGCTCCGGTTGCATCTCGGGCGGCTCAGGCTGCGCAGGCTGCGCAATTCGGACCCTGGGCGCCGCCAGCTCGGCCACGAAGCTCCCGGCGCGAACCTGCCGCAGGTCGTCGGGAGCTGGACGGTCCAGAAGAGACGCGTAGACGAGCAGCCCGACCGCCAACGTGGTCGCGCTGAGCGCCGCGGCCACCAGCACGAGGCCTTCCGCCGACACGGTCGCACCGGCGGCGCGACGCACGCCAAACGACCAGCGCGGGCGAGGCGCCAGCCGCACCACAAAGCAGCGTGCGCCGACCCAAACCCGGACGGGTCCATCCGAGAGCGCGTGCTCGATGCGGCCAACACAAGCGTCGGTGAGGTCGCCCGCCTCCAAGCGGTCCATCCACGCCCCGAGCGGGACCGTTCCACCGGGACGAACCAGCCACTCGGGCGTGACCCTGGCGCCGTTCACCGCGTCGAGCACGGCGTACGCCACCCCGCGCCCGACGCCCGCGCCCACGCGAACGCCCGCGCCCACCCGGAAGCGGCGCGTGCCCATGTGCCGATCCTCGTAACGCTCCTCGACTTCGATTTGCATCACCGCCCCGCGCACACGTTGTGGACGACTGCGAGAGCGTCCGCGCCCAGTCCGGGCCGCTCCGGCGCCACCGGCACGAAGTCGTAGGGCAACACCAAGGTGCTCAGCCGGGTGCCGCGGGCGTGTGGGGCGGTCCGCGGATGAAGCACGTCCACCGGACCCTCGCGCGTGGCGTAGTGCCCCGGCCCACTTCGCGCCTCGGGCAACGTCAGACCCCACGCCCGCTCCAGGTTCACAAAGTGCTCTCCGGCCCGCGCATCAAACACCTCGCCCAACCACAGCTGGGTCCGCACCTGGTCGTACTTGGCGCGGGCGTCGAGCAGGAGGTACTCGCGGCAGGTCTCGCGGTACTCCCGGAAGCGCGCCTGCAGATCCTCCGCCTGCCGGTAGACCGAGTCCGGCACCTTGAGCTCCTCGCGCACCGAGCCCGACTCCAGCGCCGCAGCAAAGTCCTGGTACCCGGCCCTGCGCACCGCGTGAGCCACGGACGTGCGCACATCACCCATGGGAATGTGTCCGTAGTCCGCCAGCGTGAACGCCAGGGCGTGCCGCGCGATGGCGACCGGGGTGGTGAACGCCGTGTCGCGCTCCGGATCGGCGGCGAGCGTATTGGCGAAGGCCAGAACGTCCAAGGCGATCGTCGTCATCGGCACGTCGATGTCGAGCTCGCTGTGCGTCAGCTCCACTTACGGGTTGTCGGGCGTCTCGTTGGAGTCCAGCCCGTGTCGGTGGGCGATGCCCAGATCAAAACCGGCAGCGAGGATCTTTGCCTCCGTCAACTCGCCGACTCCCAGCTGCTCCAGAAGGTGATGGCCGAGCACCCTGCGGGCGTAGGGGGCCAGGTACCGGCGGTCACCCTCGAGCTGTCCGTACAGGCTCGCCGCGTGTCGCCAGGCTTCTGCGGGGGCGTCGATCATTGCGACCATGAGCACAGTCCCTGCCGCGCGCAGCAGCTGCTCCCGGCCTGGACCGCGCTCGCGACCGGCGAGAGTGGCGAGCACCCGCGCCTCCAGGAGCAGCGGCCGCACCTGCGCCGCCGCAGCCGCCGTGTCGCCCTCACCGCGGGCGGCGGCGGACGCCTGCCAGTCGTGAATGACGAGCAAGCCTCGGTAGAACGCCACTGCGCCCCGAGGGTCTTCAAAGAGGAAGAACGCGTCCCGCTGGTTGGTCAGGTCCCGCGCCAGGTTGTGAAGCGCGTCGTCGTCCGGGTGGTCGGCCGCCAGATCCACCGCCTGCGCCGAGGCGAGCTC
>CALBXO010000746.1 GCA_937890335.1 uncultured Pseudomonadota bacterium
CATTTGGGCGACCCCTCCAGCCCCTTCTGCGTGGCCACAGTCTGGTCGGCGATGTTCACGGTGTACCCGAGCTTCTTGCCGACCTTGAAATGCAGCGTCGTGGTCCACCCGCCGGCGCGCTCGGGCACAAACGCCTCGCCCATGCGCTCGAAGGCCTCGTCGATCATCTCCTCGTTGGACGGTCCGGCACTGCCGCCGGCATCCGGCAGCGCGGCGGCCGCCGCCTGCATGTCGAAGAAGCGGCCAAAGCTCATCAGGACGGCCATATTGTCCGCCTTGATCTTGCCTGCCATGAACGCCGACTCGGCTTTGATCTTGCCGGCGGCCATGTCGAGCAGCACGTCGGCGCTCGCGAAACTGACCGTGCCGTCGGCCGACCCCTCCTTGCCATCGTGGAACGTGGCGACGCCATCCGCCGCGATGATGGAGTAGGTCCCAGTCCCTTTGACATCAAAATGAATCGTCGCCTTCCAGCCCGCGGCCTTGTCGCCCTTGTAGACGCTCGGCAATGCGGCGAAGAGCGCGCGCACCCTGTCTCCGGGGCCGGCGCTGTCGCCGCCCGCGCTCGCGCTCGCGCGCACTTTGTCGGCCTCCGTCTCGGTGATGGCGTCAAACTGCGCGCTGATGTCCGCAGCGTTCCACCGCTCCGGCGGCGTCACGCCCTCGGTCATCTCCATCACGTACTCAAAGTACTGGTCCCCGTGCGCGCCAAAAATGCGCCCCGTCACGTGGGCCGACTCGTCGCTGACGAGCCACGCGATCAGCGGGGCGATGTCCTCGGGCTCGTACTCATCCGGCACCTGCGAGATGTCGTCCGTCATCCGGGTCTTCGCGACCGGCGCGATGGCGTTGCACGTGATGCCCGCCTTGCGGGCCTCCAGCGCCACAACCCGTGTGAAGCCGGCGATGCCAGCCTTGGCGTACCCGTAGTTGGCCTGTCCAAAATTGCCCTTGAGCCCCGCATAGGACGACGTGTTGACGATACGCCCCCCCTCACCACGCTCGCGGAAGTAGCGCACGGCCGCCTGGGTGACGAGGAACGTGCCCTTGCCGTGCACCAGGTTCACCAGGTCCCACTCGGACTCCTCCATCTTGACCAGCGTCCGGTCCCGGAGGATGCCGGCGTTGTTCACCACCCCGTCCAGCTTGCCAAAGGCGGCCACCGCGTCGTCCACGATGCTCTGCGCTCCCGCCGCGTCCGCGACGGACGCGTAGTTCGCGGCGGCCTCGCCACCAGCAGCTTTGATCTCGTCGACGACGGTGTCCGCCATCTTCGTGCCCGCGCCGGTGCCGTCGCGGGAACCCCCCAGATCGTTGACCAGAATCTTGGCGCCCTCACGGGCGAAGTAGAGCGCGTACGCGCGTCCGAGTCCGCCACCGGCGCCGGTGACCGCGATAACCTTACCGTCCAAAAAGCCCATTCTGCGCGTCCTCCTCAGACGTTCCGGTCGATGATGGTGGCGACGGCCATGCCGAAGCCGATGCAGAGCGTGGCCAGGCCGTACCGCTCGTCGCGGCGCTCCATCTCGTGCAACAGAGTCGTCAGCAGCCGGGCGCCGGAGCAGCCCAGCGGATGACCCAGAGCGACCGCGCCGCCGTTGACGTTCGTGCGCTCGATGAGCTTGTGGCTGTTGGACCCTCCGAGCGCCTTGGCCCAGGCCAGTACCACGCTGGTGAACGCCTCATTGACCTCGAACACCCCAATGTCGTCCAGCGTGAGGCCCGCCTTCGCCAGGACCTTCTGGGTCGCCGGGATGGGACCGGACAGCATGATCGTGGGGTCCACGCCAGCCACGGCCATCGCCGTGAACTTCGCGCGCCGCTGGACGCCGAGCTCGGCGGCCTTCTGCGCCGAACCAATGAGGACCGCAGCCGCTCCGTCTGAGATCTGGCTCGACGACGCCGCGGTGATCCGCCCGTCGGACTTGAACGCGGGCTTGAGGGAACTGAGCTTGTCCAGATTCGTCGTCCGGCGCGGTCCCTCGTCCACAGTCACCGTGACCGTCTCGCCGTCGGGGGCGGTGACCGTGACGGGGATGATCTCCTTGTCAAAGTAGCCATTGTCGATGGCGTAGAGCGCGCGCACATGGGAGTTGAGGCTGTACAGGTCCATCTCGTGGCGGCCGACCTCCCAACGCTCGGCGACCAGCTCGGCGGACAGTCCCTGGGGGATGATGTCGAACCGATCTGACAGCTTCTCGTTCAGCGGCCCGGCGTCCGAGCCCATCGATACGCGGCTCATCGACTCCACGCCGGCACCGATCGTGAGGTCGTGCATCCCGCTCATCACGCCCATGGCCGCAAAATTCACCGCCTGAAGGCTGCTGGCGCACATGCGGTTGACCGTCGTGCCGTTGACCGTGATGGGGAAGCCGGCCAGCAGCGGCGCCATGCGGCCGATGTTCATGCCCTGCTCGCCCGTCTGCGTCACGCAGCCCATGACCACGTCTTCGACGTGGACAGGGTCGACGTCCGCTGACTTGACCAGGCCCTTGAGACACTCGGCGGCAAGGTCGTCCGGACGGGTGGCTGAGAGCACCCCGCCACGCTTGCCGATCGCGGTGCGCACGGCACCAAGGATGTAGGCGTCTGCCATCTTCTCGCTCCGTCGGAGAGGGGTCGGTGTCCAGGCTGCTCGCCTGTGAATTGCCGTTCAGTGGCGCGGAGGATAGTCGTCTATGTAAGCGATTGCAAACATAGAAGGCCCTCGTCAGCCACGGCCTGCGAGCGGGGATACCGCACCGCTGACCTCACCATGGCAGCGCGGCCCGAAAAAAAAGTGTCGCCGGTTTTGCCATCTGCCGATGGCCACGTGTCTGAAGGTCGCCAAACGGGGCGAACACCAGAACCCAACCCAGGGGAATCTTCATGCGACACCTTCTCATTGCCAGCCTTTGTTGCAGCGCACTCAGCCTGCTCGCCTGCGTCGACGACGACGGCGACACTACGGTCCAGACCGGCGAATCCACATTGGGCACCGACTATGCGACGCTCGACCAGGATCTGCGCGAGGGCGAGTGCCGAGAGCGCTGCGGTGAGCTTGGACGGCGCGTCGCCGTGGCCTGCGTCGAGCGCGGCGGTGACCCGCCCCGCTGCCGTGTTCTCGGCCACCGGGCCGCGGCGCAATGTGCGCAGCGCTGCGCGGAGGTCGACTCCCCTGGTTGTCAGGGCCGATGCCGTGCACGAGGCGCGCTCGCCGCACGCATCTGCATGGCGCGCGGCGGTGACCCCGCCGGCTGTCGCGAGCGCGGAGCAGCCGTGGCCCAGGCCTGCATGGAGGACCATTGCACCGATGACGCCCCGGAAGAGCCGACCTGCGAAGACCGCTGCGAGCACCGGGCCCGCGTCGCCTTCCGCGAGTGTGTGGAGGCCCACGGCGAAGAGCACGCCCAGGCCTGCCGCGAGCGCGCCGAGCACGGGCTGCGCAGCTGCGTCGCCGAGCACTGCTCCGACCGCCCTGAGCC
Organism: uncultured Pseudomonadota bacterium; assembly: GCA_937890335.1. GTDB lineage: Bacteria > Myxococcota_A > Bradymonadia > Bradymonadales > CALBXO01. The sequence goes on from CALBXO010000746.1 coordinate 3,465, forward strand.
CGACAGCTGCGAGGACCGCTGCGGTGCCCGCGGACGCGCCCTGAACGCGCGTTGCATCGACGCCGGCGGCGACCCTCGGGCCTGCCGGGAGCGGGCCGGGCACGCCGTCCGCGCCTGCATCGCCGACCACTGCGCCGACGACGAGCCCAGCTGCGACGAGCGGTGCGGACAGCGGGCCCGAAGCTTCTTCGACAATTGCGTGGACGAGGGCCACGACCGCGACGCCTGCGCCGAGCGAGCCCGCCACCTGCTTGGCGCCTGCGTCGAGGCACACTGTGAGGAGGCCCCCGAGGACGAGCCGCGCCCGCGCCCCGAGCCCGAGCCCACCTGCCAGGAGAGTTGCACGGAGCGCGCCCGCGCCCTCAACGCGCAATGCCTCGAGCGAGAGAACGAGGAGCGGGCGTGTGCCGAGCTGGCGCGCAACTTCGCCCGCGAGTGCACCGCCCGCTGCGAGTAATTCCTGCCTCCCACGGGTGACGCCGGCGGGCCTGCGACAAACGCGGCCCGCCCCACCCCGTCTCCTCGACCGCCGCCAGGACGACTGACGCCCCCGATTGCCCCACCGGGCGCGCCGGGCTACAAAATCCTCGTGGCCAAGCACATCAAATTGATCGCCGCAGTCGGTTTTGTGGCCATCCAGCTCCTCGTGCCGCTGTGGCCGACGTTCGTCCACCCATCGCAGGTGCGCACGGACTTCGCCTGGGACATGTTCGCGACACGGCGGGACTGCAAACCCTGCCATCTGCTCGAATCCGTGAACGGAAAACCGCCGCAGAAAGTGGGCTGGGGGCGCCTGTACCGCTCCACGTTCCACGTAGCGCGCACGCGCAACGCAGGGCGGCTGCCCAAGGCCGCCCTGGAGGTCTGCCGCCGGCACGCGGAGCAGGGTCAGACCGCAGCCGTCTTCATCGACTGCAAATGCACGTGGAACGGCGAGCCTGAGGTCTACAATCTGGACGCGTACGGGAAAGACTACTGTTCCGCCGAGGCACGGGAGCGCTTTGGTGATTGAGCGCCTGCGCAGCTACTTCCTCGTCGAGGGCTCACCACTGTCGCTGGGGATTTTCCGGGTCATCTTTGGCGTCGCGCTCGTCATTGAAGCCACCCAGAACCTCAAGCGGGTCGGGTACTACACGCCCAGCACGTTTCACTTCCCGTACTTCGATTGGATCTCGCCGTTGTCGGAGTCGACGATGACGACGATCTTCACGTGGCAGCTCGTCTTCGCCGTCTGTTTTGGCCTGGGCTTTCTCACGAGGCTCAGCGCGGCGGGGGTCTTGCTGACCCAGGGCTACGCGTTCCTGATCTGCGCGCTGAACTTCCGAAACCACGTCTACCTTGAGCTCCTGGTCACGACGGTACTTCTGTTCTCCGCGTGCGGCGCCGCCGTCTCAGTGGACGCTGTGATTGGATGGGCCTGGCGCAGATGGCGACACAAGGCGCAGGACAACCCAATGCACCCGGAGTGGGTCCCCATCACCGCCCAACGGGTCATCGGCCTCCAGATCTGCTGCGTCTACCTCTATGCAGCGCTCCACAAAGCTACGCCCGGGTTCCTGTCGGGCTACCCGCTGAGCCGGTTCCTCCCCCGCGCCATCCGCAACAGCACCGTCGGCCGGTGGGCTCTGCCGCCGGATGTGCTGCAGGCAGCTGCAGATGCCATGGCTACAGAATCCTGGTCCGCGCTGGCGGCCTGGCTTACGGTGGGAGCGGAGGGGTTTCTCGCCGTGGGACTGCTCTTCCGACCCACGCGGCTGGCGGCCGTGTGTGTCGGGATCGCTCTCCATCTGGGGATCGGCCTGACCATGGACATCGTCACATTCGGACTCGTGATGACTGCAGCCTACCTCTGTTTCTGGACACCACGCCTGCGGGCGCAGGGAGCACGATGAGCAAAGTCGATCTGGACGAGCCCGCCCTCTATCTCAACCGCGAACTGACCTGGCTTGAGTTCAACCGGCGTGTGCTCGAGGAGGCGCAGGACGCGCAGGTGCCGTTGCTGGAGCGGCTCAAATTCCTGGCCATCTTCACGTCCAACCTGGATGAGTTCTTCGCCGTGCGCGTCGCCGGCCTGCAGGACCTTGTCGCCGCTGACTTGATGACCGTCGGCGCCGACGGACTGACGCCGCAGCAGACACTCGACGCCATCTCGGGAATCGTGCACGGGCTCGTGGACGCGCAGTACGCGTGCCTCAACGCCGAGGTCCTGCCCCAGCTCAAACAAGAGGGCATCATCATCCCGTCGCTGGACGATCTGCCCAAGGCCCGGCGCAAGGATCTCAAGAAGTTCTTCCAGGGACAGATCGCGCCGGTCCTTACCCCGCTGGCCCTGGACCGGGCCCACCCCTTCCCGTACCTGCGCAGCGAGACCCTCAACCTGGCCATCGTGTTCAAGCACGACGACGCGCAACAGCAGACAACAGGTATCTCGGAGGACTCCGCTTTTGCGATCCTGCAGGTGCCCGCGGTCCTGGACCGACTCATTCCCATCGCGAGTGTGAACTACAGCCAGGCCTACGTGCTGCTCGAGGAGGTCATCGGTGCCTTCTGCGGTCACCTGTTTCCGGGCCTGGAGGTCGAGTCCGCGTACGGATTCCGGCTGACGCGCAACGGCGACTTCGTCATCAACGACAGCGGAGACGGCGACAGCGACGACGACATGGAGAACCTGCTTCAGGTCATCGATCAGGAGGTCCGAAACCGGCAGAAGCGGCGCGCCGTGCGACTCGAGGTCTCCGCGGGCATGCCCGCTGCTACCCGCCGGATGCTCATGGACCGGCTGGAGATCAAGAGCGACGATCTGTACGAGATCGACGGGCCCCTCAATCTCGGGGACCTGATGATAATCTACGGCGCCACCGACAGGCGCGGGCTGCGCGACCCGGCGTTCAACCCCCGTATCAGCCGTGAGGTCGGCGTCACCAGCGACATCTTCGCGGTCCTGCGCGAGCGAGACATCCTGCTCCATCACCCCTACGAGAGCTTCTCGTCCGTCGTCGAGTTCCTGCAGCAGTCCGCGCACGACCCGGATGTGCTCGCGATGAAGCAGACTCTCTACCGGACCACCGGCGACTCGCCGATCATGGACGCGCTGATTCGCGGCGCGGAGTCCGGCAAGCAGGTCACCGCACTTGTGGAGCTGCGCGCGCGCTTTGACGAGCTCAACAACATCCACTTTGCCCGCCAGCTGGAGAAGGCCGGCGTGCACGTGGTCTACGGCGTTCTCGGCCTCAAGACGCACTGCAAGGCTTCCATGGTCGTGCGGCGCGAAAAACAGGGCCTGCGCCGCTATGTGCACCTGGGCACAGGAAACTACAATTCGTCCACCGCGCGCCTGTACACCGACCTCGGCTACCTGACGTGCGACCCGGAGATCGGCGAGGACGTGGCGGCACTGTTCAACCTGCTGACCGGGTTCAACAACATCACCGGCTCGCACCTGTTGGACCGCAAGCGCTCCAACAAGACGTTGCCGTGGCAGAAGCTGCTCGTCGCACCCATGACGCTGCACTCCAGCATTCAGGAGCTCATCGAGGCCGAGATTGAAAACGCGAAGGCAGGTCGGCCGGCGCGCATCACCGCCAAACTCAACTCACTCAGCGAGCCCATTACGATTCGCAACCTCTACCGCGCCAGCCAGGCGGGGGTGCAAATCGACCTCATCGTCCGCGGCATCTGCTGCCTGCGTCCCGGTGTCCCCGGTGTCAGCGAGAACATCCGCGTCATCTCCATCGTGGACCGTTTCCTTGAGCACGCCCGCATCTACCATTTCCACGCCGACGGCGAGGACAAGGTCTTCGTCGGCAGCGCGGACTGGATGCCGCGCAACCTGTTCCGGCGCATCGAGCTGGTCTACCCCGTGGGCAATCCGGCCCACAAAGCCCGGATTCTCCAGACCATTCTGGCCACTGAGCTGGCTGACAACGTCAAAGCCCGTGAGGCGCGGGCCGACGGCAGTTACGTCAGAAGGAGCGCACCCGAAGGGGCGCGGCCTGTCAGGGCGCAGGAACGGATGATTGAGATCGTCAGGGAGACAGCGATCAAGTCCGATCCCTACGAGGACACCATCCAGGCGGCGCGCACCCGGAAGCGCAAACGCTGACCTGCGCTCCGCGTCGGGACGGCCGCACCCAGCTACTCGGTACAGCCGCCGGACAGGGCCAGCCCGTTGGAACAGGTCCCCGGGCTGAAGAGATTCGCCACCACCTGGTTGTGCGGCGTGAACGTGCCCTCCAGCGACAGCTCCGGCGTGCGCTGCAGGCTGGTGGCCGGCGCGTTGGTCCAGGTCACGGAATCGACCATCACGTCGGAGGCCATCAGGCTCAGGGTGCCTCCACCGTTGGACAGCCGGAAGGTCCGGTCCGAGACGAGGAAGACAACGCCCTCGCGCACCGGCAACATGCCGTCGGTTCCGGCGAACACCACCAGCGATTGGCCGGGCTCCAGGCAGCCCGAGAACGAGTGTTTGACCGTCTCCCCGACCCGGATGCTTACGCCGGCCAGGTCCAGAAGCTCCCCGCTGAGGTTGTGGATCTCGACGAACTCGTCGTCCGTGGCGTCTCTGACCCCGTCCTCATTGGCGTCTCCGGCCAAATCCGCGGGCACGTTGGCGAGGATCTCGTTGATGACCAGGTCCCCGGCCA
>CALBXO010000747.1 GCA_937890335.1 uncultured Pseudomonadota bacterium
CGATACGGTGGTCGAAGGCCAGGTGGCTGAAGTTGAGTACGCCGCCGTAGCTTGCGTTCTGCCCCAGCTGGTCCTCGCCCCACAGGCCGTTGTGGGCGACGCCGACGTAGACATCCAGGTCGTTGCGGACCCGGTACGACAGCCGGGCGGAGATGCCCGAGTAGCCGAAGAGGTGCCGGTCGTCGGTGTCGATGATGTCCTGATCCGTCGTCTCATCCAGCGGACGAAGATCCAGGTTGTCGTAGGCGTGGACTTCCGAGCGAATCCGGAACTCCATCTTCAATCGGTCGTCGGCCTCGGGCGTGGCGACAGGGCCAGAGCCCGCCTCCGGGTCGCCGGCCACCAGGCCGTCTTCCTCCGCGACCTTCTCTTTCTTTTCCTCGGCGTTGTCGGCATCCGAGGTGGTCGTCACGATCTCCTGCCCAGTGGCGGGAAACGCGAAGCCCAGGACGGCGGCAACGATGCTCAGGCACAGCAATTTGCCGGCGGACACCCTTGTGAAGCGCAGCACGACTCTCCTCCTCGGGGGAGCATCGATCAGTCGAGGAACTCGATCTGACCCAGACTCAAGACCCACATTGTGTAATCAAAACTGTTGACGATTGGACCGGTGGCCGAAATCTTCTCCCCCTCTTCAGGCGAGAAGCCTCGACGGCCCAGCTCCGCATCGATTCCGATGCGCCAGCACGACGGGAGTTCGGACGCCGCAGGCGCGGTTCCATCCAAACACTCCGTCACGCAGACATCGGACCAGACCTCGGAAATCGGACAGACCGATGACGTGGACAAGGTCTGCTCGCAGCCGCGCACGCATTGAAGGAGATCCCCCTCCAGATCCGTGCGGGCGCCGACGCCAACCTCGTACTCGTTGCTCGTCATCACCATCTCGTTGAAGTTGTCGTTGGTAGGGCGAACGTGCACCCAGCCCTCGACCCGGTGAACCCGCCCCACCATGTCGGTGGTGAATGGCTCGTCCGTCTCTACGTAATAGATGGTCTTGTCGTCCGACGGGAGCTTCTCCACCTCGGCGAGCAGGATGGCCCGCGTGTCGCCGTCGCCGCCGAAGGTCAGCGTGACGGCGTCGATGGTCAGGCGGACCCGATCGCCAAAGGTGAACGGCGCCACGCGCGAGTCGCGCAGTACCACGGTCCCGCCGGAGTCGTCCTCGACCACGTACGAGCCGTAGTGTCGCTCATCCTGCTCGCAGACCTCGACCTTGATGTATTGGCGCGGGTGAAGGGTGACCACCGCGTCGATGGTCATGGGCAGGCGTCGTGTCGACTCACGCGCCCAGGTGGGGCAGTTGTCGTCCGCGCCGTCGTAGGCGTCCGAGCTGAAAATCGTGGGCTGACCAAATCCGACGCCGTCCTCGGGGAAGATCGCGATCAGGTCGGCCATGCTGTCCGCGTCGCCCCGCGGCAATCCGTACGAGGCGCCCCCGCCGCGTTTGGCGAAGCTGATCGGCTCCGTGAGAATCTCTTCGGACCCGTCTTCCCAGATCTCATCGGGGTCGACAGGAATCTCGCGGGGGTCGGCACAGGCGGTCAACAGCGCGACCAGGGCCAACGCAGACAGCTTCTTCATGGCCCCAGGCTCCGGTCTAGTTGTTGGTCCAGAGCCAGTCGAAGTTGGCGGCGTCCAGTTGGAGGTCACCCGCGAACGTGCCCACAGGACCGACGAAGGTGACACATTGGCCGCCCTCGACGAACTGCGACGACGTGCGCAGGATGATGAGGTTCGCGGCGCCGTGGTCGAACTCGTAGCACTTCGCGGTGGCACCACAGTCGGTGCTGTCGGCGCTGAGCGTGCCGGTGATGCGGACCAGCTTGGCCACGTCATCGGTGGTCAGGTCGCTGCCCGTCGCGTCCCAGATGGACACCGGGTTGTTCTCGCTGTCCAGGCTCCAACCGCTGGCGCCCGTGATCTCGGCGAGTCCATTGAAGTTGGTCAGCTGCGACACGGACAGGGAGAGCTTCTGGCCCACCTTGATGCTGAAGTCAGGGTGGTTCGCGCGGACCGGGTCGTTCTCGTCCTCGCCGGCGAAGAAGAACACCTTGATGGCGCCCTTGCCGTCCTGCAGCCAGAACTCGCGGTTGGCGCGCGGCACGGGCTGGTTGGCCGTGTTGAAGTAGGTCGCCGTGACGGTGCAGCCGGTCAGGGCCAGCTCCACGTCCGCCGTGTTCATCTCCTCCTCGGTGGAGGTCGGAACCATCGCCAGCGCCGCCTCGATGCCGCAGTCGTAGTCCGCGGCGAACGCGTCGGTGGTCGGCATGCCGCCGTTGGGGCTCAGCGGGTCGGGCTCGTCGGCGGTGAAGATCTGACCCACGTAGGACAGGTTCTCCGGGCAGTCGCCGCCGCCGTTGTTGCCGCCGTTGTTGCCGCCGTTGTTGCCGCCGTTGTTGC
>CALBXO010000748.1 GCA_937890335.1 uncultured Pseudomonadota bacterium
GTCCACGGCGTGCGGACCCAGGCAACCGTGCTCGGCCCGGTGGAGGGTCCAAAGTTCATCATGCCCGAGGCCATGCCACTGCGCCTGACCTACCGGGACCTGCAGGGCGTGACCCACACGGTCAAGGTCAGGCGCCCGACGCTTGTCGAGCCGGAGCACGTCCCCACGGGTTCCACGCTGGAGCTCCTCTACGACCGCCTGGACCCCACCCGCTTCGTCATCGTCGATTGGGCCGGCGTGACCTTCGTCGCCGAGGAGGCGGCCAAGGACACACGCCGCGCCCTGCCGGCGCCCGCAGAGACAAGTTCCACGCCGGAGATCACGGACCTTGAGATCGCGCTGAGCGCCCACGGCGGCGATCCGTGGCCGCTCGTGCAGAGACTGTTCGCGTCGGCACCCAGCACGGTGGGTGGCGTGACCCTCCACGACGGCGTCCTGGAAGCCGAGCTCGACGCCGGGCGCACCCGAATTGACCTGGCTGACCCATTTACGGTCGACCTGACGGCCTGGATGGTCTCCGCCGCGGAGGCGGAGCTGCAGATCGCAGTGTTCCAGAAAGCGCGGCGCGTGGCGTTCCGCGTCCTCCTGCCTCAGGGGGCCATCTCCCCGGATGTCCCTCTGAAACAGTCGGAGGCTCCGTTCCTGGGCCCCGAGAGGTTGCCGCCGCTGTGGCGTGCGCTGTGCGTGGCCTCTGCCGCCGGCGGCAACGATCTGGGCGACCTGCTGCGGTTGCAGGACGTGTAGCGCCAGGCGATTGGCCCCCCGATGCCGAGCAGAAGCGGCCGGGAGTCACCCGCAGACTACCGGCCTGGGTTGCACCCGCGGCTTTCATCCCCACAGTGATGGCCGCGACGCTGCGCTTCGCAGAGAGACGACGATGACCAACACCTACGGCCTGCCCGCCGACCTCCACGAACGGACCCTGCTGCTGGTGCGACACGGCTCCCATGCCTACGGCCTCAACACCGAGACCAGCGACCTCGACATCAAGGGAGTCGCCTTCGGCACGCCGTCCGTCTACCACGGCTTTGACACCACGTTCGAGCAATGGGAGTCCAACGAGCCGTACGACTGCGTGGTCTACGAAGTCCGGAAGTTCTTCCGGCTCGCCGCCGCCTGCAACCCGAACATCATCGAGGTGCTCTGGGTCGACGACGACGACGTGCTCCTGGAGACGCCCCTCGGCGCCCGGTTGCGCGAGCACCGCGCCGCCTTCCTGAGCCGCCGCGCACGCCACACCTTCGCCGGGTACGCCCGCTCGCAGCTCAAACGAATCCGCGGACACAGGCGCTGGCTTCTCCACCCTCCGGAGGCGAAGCCGACTCGGGCGGAGTTTGGACTCCCAGAGCACACCATCATCTCGCGCGATCAGCTCATGGCGGCCCAATCGCGCATCCACAAGCAGCTGGACGCCTGGGAGTTGGAGCTGACCGACTACGAGCCCCACCAGCGGGTGGAGCTGCGCAATGCCTGGGAACAGATCCTTGAGGAGATGCAGCTGGGCGCGGACAGCCGTTTCGCCGCCGCGGCCCGGCACGTGGGGTACGACGACAACTTCCTCGCGCTGTTGGACAGCGAGCGCCGCTACCGGTCTGCGCTGGAGAACTTCCGCCAATACGAGCGGTGGCGGCGCCACCGCAACGCGGCGCGCTCGGAGCTGGAGGCTGCGCACGGGTTCGACACCAAACACGCGTCGCACCTGGTGAGGCTGCTTCGTATGTGTCGGGAGATCCTGGAGACCGGCGAGGTCAGGGTGAAGCGGGCGGACCGGGAGGAGCTGCTCGGGATTCGCCGCGGCGAGTGGGACTACGACACGCTGGTCGCATGGGCCGACGCCCAGGACGCAGAGCTCGGCGAGCTGGTGAAGAACTCGCCGCTGCCGGTGACACCGGACAAGCCTGCGTTGGACGCGCTTTGCCAGAGCATTGTGCGCGACGGACTCGGGCTGGCTACTCGAACCTGAACTGGCCGGCGACGTTCGCGCCAATCCGCTCGGTGGCGAGGATCTCGCCGTCGCCCGGCGTGGGGTCGCGGTAGACCGTCACCGCGGCCTCAATCGCCGCGAGAATGTCGTCCCCCACGGCGCTGCCGTCCTCCACGTCGCCCACCAGGGCCAACAGCACGGTCAGGTCAAACCCGGTGAGCACCTGCTCTACGCTGAGGACCGCCACGACCTCCGGGTTCTCGTCGTCGTCGGCCTGAATCGGGTCCAGATCGATGACGAAGCCCGTCTCCTCGCTCAGGGCCACCTCCACGGTCTGGAGGCCAGCGTCAATGGTGGCCGTCACCAGGGCCTGGCCCTGAGGCGGGCGCACGTTCATCGCGCATGGATAGACGTCACCGTCCACCTGGATGGAGGTGCGCTCGCCGGGCATCACCACCTCCTCGTAGCTGTCGAATTCGGCCTCGAGCACGCAGGCGCCGTCCTCGTCCGGGTACCCAAAGCGGACCAGGCCATAGTGAATCTGGATGTCCAGGAGCGCCTCGACGCCCTGGGGATCCATGGCCTCGTCGTCGGACTCGAAGGCGACGGTCAGGGGATTTCCTCCCAGGATTCCGGTGCCAGCAGAGGGGTCATCCGCCGACTCTGTGCCGCAGGCTATGGCTGTGGCGCAGAGCGCCAGAAGTGCAGTCCATTTGTGCATCAGCTCCCGTCCTCCTCGGGCGGGTCGGTCAATTCAAACCATTGCGTATTGAGCTGGTAGACGCCCTCAATGGGCTCATCCTCAGCCACGATCTCTGCAAGCTCCTTTTGGAACTGCGTCAGGCGCCCCTTGATCCTGGCCGCCTGCGCGTGGGAGATCGCCACGGTCATCACCCGCATGTCGCGCCTCTCCCGCACCTGGCTGTCGAGCGCGTCAGCGGCGAGCTTCATCATCTCGCGCTGGTGCTGCTTGAGGACGTCGGACGAGACCTCGGCTGGGGTGGAGATGATCATGTCCAGGCGACTCAGCCGGCCGTCTTCGCCGCGCTCCAGGAAGCCCAGGCGCTCGAGCTGCTCGATGCCATCGCGCACCTGCTGCGGCGTGATCCTCTGATGGACCCGCGCCACCACCCACGCCGGATCCTCCTGAAAATCCGGCAGAGAGACGACCTCCAGCAAGACGGGGAGGTACCAATGCGCGTAGACATCGTACGCCTTGAGCGTGTCTTCCCAGACCTCGGCAAACCGCTTGGCGGCGCGCATCCGCCGCAGCCAGCTGGCGCGTGACTCAAAGTCCTCCGCCTGCTCGTAGTGGACCATGTACTCGAGGTGCTGGCTCTGCCCCGCGTTCAGGCGCAGCGCCGCAGCGATTCGGCGACACCCTTCTACGGAAAGCCGCCGCTTCCCAGTAGCAATCAGGGAGATGGCCCCCGATGACTTGTACCCGCACAGCTCAGAAAACTTGCGGTGCGTCATCCCCGCGTCCTGCGCCTGTACGGCGTCAAAGGCGTCCCCGAGCCACTTCGCGTAGCTTTTATAGCGGAAGATATCGGGCAGCTGGAGGCGCTTGGGCATACGGGAAGTATGTGTGCACTCTTCCCGGTTCGTCAACACATGAGAAAACAATCAGCGCCCTGGAAATCGAATCCAAAGCCAGCGACCAACCTCGGCACCAGCCAGGCCCAGAAAACGACGGCCCACCCTTTTCAGGGGTTCTTCGCCATCCTGAACTCGCCCTCCGACTCGCAGCCGTCGGGACCGGTGCCGGTGAAGGTACCGGTGATGAGAGTCTGACCCATCCCCTCGCCCTGCCACTGGTAGCTCAGCGTGTCGCCGCGGAAGATCTCCGTGGTCGTGAAGGAGACCGCATCGCAATCCAGCGCGCCTTCGAGCACGAACCCGTCGATGCTCTGGGCCAGGCCAAATTGGATGTTTCCAAACGAGTCCTCGGAAGCAGTCAGTTTGAGCGCGGCGCTCGACAGATCAAAATGGGTGGTGTTGAGCGCCTTGTCTGCGCAGTTGATGCGGGACCCGCTGCCGGCCAGGACCCAGATGCCAGTCATCTCGGGTACTTCCTCCGTACAGACCGGCGCGGCGCCGTTGTTGAACGGGTCCTTGTCGGCCAGGTCGTCGAGGCCGGAGCAACCCAGGATGATCAGGCCAGCGATGGCAACGCAGACAGCGGCGATGTGAGTGTGGTTCATCTTGGGCTCCTAGAAGAACACGCTGACGCCAGCCGTGAACGATTGTGGGTTCGTCTCGCCGTTGAGCTCGAGGAACGCGATATTGTAGTCCGCCGTGACCGCCACGCGCACGGTGTAAGTGCGCCCGAGCAGGATTCCGACGCGACCAAACGTGCCAAAACCAAACGCGGTGTCAGAGACTGTAGACGTGTGGGTCGCGGCGATGATTCCACCGACCTGCTGGCCCTCTTCCACGCGCTGGGACATGTACCGCAGGCCGGCGCCGCCGCCGACAAACGGGGCGAAGTCCGCCTGACCGATGATGTAGTAGGCGCCGATGTCGAAGGGCAGCTCAAAGAAGCGGTTCTCGTCGTCCGGGTCCGCGCTGAACCGGAAGCCCAGGCGCGGCGCGATGGCGAAGTTGCTCGCCTCGTACCAATAGGACAGGTCGATGGCCACACCGCCGCCCTGGCCCGCAAAGCCCGCGTCGCCCAGCGGGACGATCCCGCCCAGGCGCAGCCCCAAACTGTGCTCGGCGTCGCGGCGCCGGGCGGGCTTGGCCTCTTCAGCCGTGATGTTGCCAAGCTCAGCCGTCTCGTCGGTGCTCGCGCCGCGGACGAAGGCCTCGGCCATGCGTTCTGCGACGGAGTCCAGGTCCTCAAGCCGGTCCACGGCCATGCGCTGGGTGTTGATGACCTTTCCTGAGTCCACATCCACCAATGTCACGCTGACCACGATCTTGCTGCCCAGGGTGCCGAGATCTCCGTACAGCACCACAGAACCTTTGGTGCCCGCGGCGCGGGCGCAGGCCACGTCTTCGCAGACGGTGTCGACCTTGTTGAATCCGTCGCCGGTGCGCGACGACAATTCGGTCTTGAGGAGTTGGGTGAAGGTCCGGACGGTGTCGTCGTCGACGCTGCCGCCAAACTGAGTGATGGTCCAGGTTCCCTGGGCTGCAGCCGCGGTCGTGACCGCGAGGCTGGCCAAGAGCACGATGGCGAAGGTGATTCTTTTCATTGCTTGCTCCATGGCCGGCTCCCCTGAGCAAGCCGCGTGCCAGCAGCGGCTCCCACCGCTGCATCCCGGTGCCTACGAGAACACCACGCGTCCCCGATTCCAATCCCCGCCCGGACGGGCCCCCCTGTGGACAGTACATGCCGCGGATCTGGCCACCTGCCCCGCACGTCCCACCCTACCGCCGTCGCAGCCAAGGCGACACCCACCGTGCGCCCCCGGCGGACGAGCAGCCGCACGGAGTCTCCTCAACGCCTCCGTCTTCAAACACAAACTCGTCAGGGTTCCGCATCTCCGGGGCCCGGATCACGACTTGATTGTCATCTGGGAACCGATCCGGCTCCTCGGACTCCACGGAGACGCGAAGATCCCGCGACTCCGATGCGACGATGAACACGCTCTGCGCGTCGCCCGGCGCCATGCGTCCGAGGCGACAGTCAAAATTGCCCCCAAACTGCTCACAGCGCGCGTCCTCAACCACATCAACCCCAGCACCGGAGAGGAACACCCCGTTGGCCGGATCGTTGCCATCGTTGCGCACGATGAGCTCCAGTTCACCAAGGTGGCGCTCGGCGGCCGTCAGCGACAAATCGACAAACTCCGCCGGAACGGCTGGCTCGAACGTCGCGGTCTGCGTCACCGACTCACCCACCGGTTGGGTTGGGCGCAGTACGGCGGTCACGACGCGCTCTCCCTCGAGCGGCCAGGTCACGACCGTCTCCAGCTCAAAGCTGTCACCGCCCGAATCGAGCCATCCACCCGAACACACGAGTGCGCTCGCGGCGGAGACGCAGTCAAAGATGTTTTCCACGTCGCCTGGCGGGGCAAAGGCCGCCGACGGCGACAGCAGCTCCAGCGCAAACGCGTCTACCGTGGAGGACGACCCATTCTCAACCAGGACGGACACGCGGACCTCGGTGTCGGACAGACGGGTCCCGTAGACGAAGAGCGACAGATAGCCGGGCTCCTCGAGGTCTGGATGTTGCGTCACCACAATCGCCTGGCGCTCGCCGTCGCTGGCACGGAACACAGCGTGGCTTGCGCCGGCAAAGCCACGCTCGGCGTGTGAGGGCAGCGCCCAAGGCTCGGACTCGATCTTGCGAACCACAAAGCTGCCGTCTGCGCTGGCGCCCTCCGCGGCGAGCAGCTCCTGACGGGGCAATAGGACGAGCTCGAGCTTCTCCCTGCGCTCAACGCCAAGCAGGATGTTGTTTCCGTTGTCCGACGCGGCCCCGAGAATGCGATCCGCCCCCTCGATGACGGCCGTCCCGACCCTACCCGCCGCCGGCCACCTGGAGACGTGACACGTGGGTGCGTCGCGGGAGCAGCCGTAGAAGGCCAGCTCACCGTCTGCCAATGCGAGCAGCGCCCCGGTGGACTCAAGGCCCTCAATGGTGAGGGACTCGGTGGGGGACTCCCGCTGGGCGATCAGCCATGGATTACGCCCGTCACAGCCCACCGCGCGGGCCTCGCCCGTCTCAAAATACCGAGCGAAGCAATGCCGACCGTCGCGGGCGGCGACCAACTCCACATCGTGGGACAGCGCAAACCCTGGCGCCGCGGCGTCCAGCGACGGCCGGCCGACGAGGATCGGCCGCCTGGTCTGCGCCGCCAAGGCCGCGACCAGCGTCTCGGAACCGGGCACGCCCATCGCGCGAAGCGCTGTGAAGGAGAGGCTGTCCGACGTCGGCGCATTGCGCGCGGCGAGGCGCCGGAGGTTTCTGCCGTCCATGTGCCAGACCGCGCCATCGGTCACCAGCACCACGTCTGTGGGCAGCGCGACCAGGCTGGCGTCGGCGATGGTCAGCGGGCCGTCGAGCGTGGCCATGCCCTGGTAGGCAACTGGGGTGAGGCGATTGGGTCGAACCCAGAACCATGCCGGGGCTGGGGGCTCCGTCCCCGCCTCCGCCTCCACAAGAATCCTGCCGTCATCGAGCGCGTGGACAGTCCGAACCTCGCCAATCTCAAAGTGGCCGTCCGGGGTCGTGAGCCCGTTCCACAGCGGAAACAGCTCGAGCTCGCTGTTGGGGTCCATCGCGGCGGAATCCCTGACGACAGCGTCGCCGTCCTCCGTGGTGGCTACGAAGACGACCGCGCCGTGGGCGGTCACCCGCGGGAAGCGCAAATCGTCGAGCGACCACTGCTGCACCACCGCGCCCGCTTCGGCCACAACGCGGACTTCCTGCGCGCTCACGGCAGCGGGGAAAAGACAGACACAAACCAGAGCCCTCAACGGCCATCGACGCTGCATACCAGGGACCTCGGTGTACACCACCCGCTGTGCAGGGTGGCTGATACTCCAAAAACACGACCGCCGAGCGCGGTCGTGCACTCGGCGGTTGAAGTCTGCAAGGGTCGAACCAGGGGCCGCAGCGCGGCCGACAGAGCAAGAGAGCCGCTGCGCAGGCGCCGCCACAAAGCCGCGGTCAGGGGGCGACGTACACGCTGACGCCGTAGTGATCGGACAGGTTCAGCTCCTGGTCGCCGTCCCCGGTCGCGATGCTCTGCGTCTGGTCGAACGCGCGCACGGAGCCAGCGGCGGCGATGCCCTTCAGAAACACGTGATCGATGAGCGCGCCGGACGGGCCGGCGATGTCGTCGTTGATGGTGTTGGCGTCGCAGTAGGTGCACAGCCCGTGCTCGGCCACGAACTGCGAGCTGAACCCGGCGGCGACGATGGCTTCGTAGTTGGCAGGAAGCTCGGCGACGACTCCCTCGCCTCCCACGGGACCGGTGTTGAAGTCTCCCATCAACGCGATGCCCGCCTCGTTGGTCTGACCGTCGATCCAAGCCAGCATCTCACCAATCTGCGCGGCCTGCTCGGCCTCAAAGGAGTCGAATTCCTCACCGGGGTACTCGATGGAGTTGCTCAGGTCCGCCGCCAGGTGGGTGCAGTACACAGAGATCTTGTTGCCCTCTTCGAGCGTGACCTCGGCGCGCAGTACCGAGCGCTGCACCAATGTCGAGCTCAACATCGTGTGGTCTGTGTTCTCCAGGCTGTGACGCGACAGGAGCAACAGACCGTTGCGTCCCTGGTAGCTGAACGCGGCGCCGCCGCCGGAGCAGGCGGCGAGAATCCCGTCGATGTCCTTGTCCAGGTTGCTGGCGATGCAGGTCTGGCACTCCTGGGACGTGGCGCTGAACTCGTCGCCGCACATGCCCAGACCGCACCCGGCGAGCTCGTCCTGGGGCACGTCACCGCACTTCTCGCGGATGCAGTCCGCGAGCGGACCTGACTCCTCTTCAGAGCATCCAGCGTTGGTCTCGTCGCGAGAGGTCTCAAACCAGTAGCTGTGCGGGTACTCCGCGGACGTGGCGTCGATGACGGTCTGCACGTCCTCCACATCCCACACTTCCTGCAGGCAGATCACGTCGGCATCGTGGGCCGCGACGGCGTCCGCGACGGGCTGGATCCGGTCGCTGGCGAACGGCACAAAGCCCTTGGCCAGCCCGGCGTTGAACGTGGTCAGCGTGGCGGCCTCCACGGCACCGTTGTTGCCGTTGTTGCCGTTGTTGCCGTTGTTGCCGTTGTTGCCGTTGTTGC
>CALBXO010000749.1 GCA_937890335.1 uncultured Pseudomonadota bacterium
CGAGCCCGAGGGCCCCCGACGGCGTCTCGATGATCGCCACGCCCGAGGGGTCCGCGCCGGTCGCCCTGGCCACAGTCAAGCTGGGGTCCGCCCCGCTGCCGCTCTGTGCAATGCCCGCGAGGACAACGCCCACCAACAAGGAAAAAACCGCCAGCGGGACGTGGGAGCGCGCGAGAATCCAGACGGCGGTCAGTTGCGGCATCCCGGTTTGCCTCAAACCCGAAGATCAAAGTCCGCGCGGGCGCGCGGCGTGCCGTTGACCAGAATCTCGACGGTGTGGCGCCCGCCGTAGTACACGCGCGTCGTCACTTTCTTGAGCGAATGCTTCTTGCGGACCGCCGCGCTCTGCCCCGCGTCCAGCCGCGTGTTCTTGAGCTTGAAGACTTTCGCGGTCCGGCCCCCGTTCGCCTTGACGTGGTGAACGGCGTAATCGACCACGAGCGGCTCTCCGACCTGCGACCGCGAGACCAGCGTGAAAGCGATCTCCACCGACTCCCCCTCCGCGACCGACGTGGGGCTCAGGCGCAAGGACTCTACCTCCACGGGCGGGTTCGGCCGGTAGCCGAGGGCCTCCAACGCTGCCGGGTTTCCCGCTTTGACCAGGGACCGCAGCGCATGTTGCACCAGCCGCTGCCGCGGCTCGGGGGCGCCGTCAAGCCAGTGGGCGCACACCTGGCACACGAGCTCCGGGTGATCCTTGGCGATGTCGTTGAGGTTGTTGGCCACCGACCGCCGCACGTACTCGGCCGGATCGTCCCGCAGCGCCTCGAGCAGCTGCACCACCGGCGCCGGCTCGGCCTGGAACATCCGCAGGCGACCACCCCAGGGCAGGCGCGGCCGCGAGCCCTCCGACACCAGGCGCCGAACGTGCTCGTCGGGGTCGTCCAGCCATCGGCGCACGGTCGCCAGGGCACGCTCGGTGTCCGCCCGAAAAAACGGGCGGATGGCGAACTCGGCAGACCAGAGCCCCGTCATCTGACGCAGCGCCTCGAGACCGTCGTCAAAGCACGGGACGCCAAACTCTCCCACAAAGTCGATCAGGGGCCAGTTGGCCCATCCTGCCACCGGCTGGGCGCCCTCGTACAGGCCGAGCCCCGCACGTCGCACGATGTCCACCGCCGCGGTCGGGTCATCGGGCAGACAGGGTCGCAGGGCGGCGATCAGATGCCGCACGCGATCCTTGAGCTCGAGCTCCAGGAGGCCCTCCGCACCGGCACGCACAAACCCAGCGTCGTCAAAGCCAGGGTGTGGCCCCCGCATGGCCGCGGAGATCGCGTGGACGACCGCCAGGTCGATCTTGTGTTTGAACGCCGCCGGGTTCTCTGTCATCTGCTCTCCAGGATCTCCCTGGCCGCGCTGTAGGGGTCAAGCTCGCGCGCGACCACGCGCTCGACCAACGCCTCCAGGTTTCCTGCAGCCGTGATGCCCTCGTCCACCAACACCCGCGCCGCGGCTTCAATCTCCAGCCGCGCGCGCGCCGCCGCCCGCGGGTTCCCCGCGCCGTTGGCCAGGTGTTCGCGGTGGCTTTCGACCGCCGCGACCAGCGCGTCGATCCCCAGGCCTTCCGTGCCCACGGTCTCCACCACCCGCGGCACCCAGCCGTCCGGCCGGGCGCCCTCCAGATCCCGGAGCATCGTCAGCGACTTGACCACGCGGTGCGCCCCTGGCGAGTCGGACTTGTTGACCACGAAGACGTCGGCGATCTCCATGAGACCGGCCTTGATCGCCTGCACATCGTCGCCGAGGCCCGGCACGAGCACCACCGCGGTCGTGTGGGCCAGGCGGATGATGTCCACCTCGGCCTGACCGACGCCAACGGTCTCCACAATGACGACGTCCACACCCATGGCGTCCAGCACGTGGACCATGTCCGCGGTGGAGCGGGACACACCGCCGAGCGCGCCGCGCGTGGCCACCGATCGGATGAACACCCCCTCGTCCAACGCGTGGCGCGTCATCCGCACCCGGTCCCCGAGGATGGCTCCACCAGTGAACGGGCTCGTCGGGTCCACCGCCAGGCAGCCCACCCGCAGACCCTGCGCCCGGTAGTTTGCGATGAGCACATCGACGAGTGTGGATTTGCCGCTTCCGGGGTTGCCAGTGACGCCCAGAACAAACGCGTTCCCCGTGTGCGGATGCAACCGCGCCAACTCCAGGCGCGCGGCCGGGACACCGTCGTCCAGGTCCCGCATCAGCTGGGCGGCGGCGCGGACACTGCCCGCCAGCACCTTGGCGACACGCGTCATTGGGCGGGGCGCACGACGGGCGTGCCCACCTTCCGAAATCGCTGCTCGGGGCCGGGCCCAGCGTAGACCTGCACCGCCTCGAATGGCGCGGTGGCCCGGAAGCTGTGCTCGGCGCCCTCGGGGATGTAGATGGCGGTGCCCGACTTCACATCGTATTTCTTGCCCGCAATGGTCAGCTCCCCAGCTCCCTCGACAAACCAGAGAAGCTCAGCGGTGCCGTCGTGCTTGTGTGCAGGCACCTCAAACCCCTTGACGCCCGTAAGGTAGCCCATGCTTGCGCGGCGCGCGCCGGTCGCCTCATTGAGCATCAGTTGGGCGTGCGCCTTGCCACCGCCGAGCGCAAACGTCTCCGCCGCCGAGCGGTGCAGCACCCATACTCCCTCGTCTCCGGCCCCTGCAAACGCCGTCGCGCCCACGCCGAGCAGGACGCCCACGAGGAGTACCACCGCGTATCCAGTAAACTTACCCATTCTCAATCTCTTGCGTGAGGTACTCCACGACCTCCGTCGTCGAGGTCCCCGGAGTGAAGATCCTTCGCACGCCGGCCTTCACGAGGCCCGGGATGTCATCCTGCGGTATGACGCCGCCCCCAAAGACAAAAATCTCCGGGGCGTCTCTCTGGGCCAGTTCCTGCACCAGTGCCGGCAGCAATGTGCCGTGGGCACCGCTGAGGATGCTCACACCGACACAGTCCACAGCCTCCTGCACCGCCGTGGCGGCGAGCATGGCTGGGGTCTGGTGCAACCCGGAATAGATGACCTCAAATCCGGCGTCGCGCAGCGCCCGCGCGATGACCTTGGCCCCGCGGTCGTGGCCGTCCAGGCCGACCTTTCCCACGAGCACTCGCTTCTTGCGCGACATGAGTCACTCCCCCTTGAACACAGGTTTGCGCTTCTGCAGGAACGCGAGCATCCCCTCCGTCTGGTCGTCGGTCGCAAAGGTCGCTCCGAAGGCGGTCGCCTCCATGGAGCAGGCTCGCTCCAGCCCGATGTCCGCCCCGTCCATCAAGAGAATCTTGGCGGCGGCGATGGCCAGGGGACCCTTCTTCGCGATCTCCAGCGCCGTGTCCATCGCGGCGGAGAGCAGCTCGTCCTGGGGCAGAACACGCGCGACCAGGCCGATGCGCAACGCCTCGTGCGCATCAATGATCCGGCCAGAGTAAATGAGCTCCGAGGCGGCGGCCCGCCCCACCAGGCGCGTCAGCCGCTGCGTACCACCAAAGCCCGGGATGACACCGAGGTTCACCTCCGGCTGGCCAAATTTGGCCCGCTCGCCCGCGTAGATGAAGTCACACGCCAGGGCCAGCTCGCAGCCTCCACCCAGGGCAAAACCGTTCACCGCTGCGATCACGGGTACCGGCAGCGCCTCGAGCGCCGCAAACACTGCCTGCCCGCGACGGGAGAAGTACTCCGCCTGCGTGCGGGTCAGGCCAACCATCTCAGCGATGTCCGCGCCGGCGACAAATGCCTTGCCCTCACCGGTCAGGATCACCGCCCGGACGCCCTCGTGTACCTCGGCGCCGATGGACGAGATGGCCTGGCCGAGCTCGATGAGAGTGTCGGAGTTGAGCGCGTTGAGCGCGGCAGGACGGGACAGCGTCAGAGTGACGACCGGCCCTTCCTGGACGAATTTGATGTTCTCGTAGTCTACAATCATTGGGCGTAGTCGTAGAAGCCACGACCGGTCTTGCGGCCGAGCCAGCCGGCGTCGACGTATTTGCGCAGGAGTGGGCACGGCCGGTATTTGCTGTCACCGAGGCCGGTGTGCAGGACCTCCATGATGGCCAGGCACGTGTCCAGGCCGATGAAGTCTGCGAGCGTGAGCGGACCCATGGGTACGTTGGTGCCCAGCTTCATCGCGGCGTCAATGTCCTCAACGCTGCCGATCCCCTCCATGAGCGTCTGCACAGCCTCGTTGATGTAGGGCATCAAGACGCGGTTCACGATGAAGCCCGGGTAGTCCTGCGCCACGATCGTCGTCTTGCCCATTCGCGCCGCGGCGGCCGCCGTGGCCTCGTAGGTCGCGTCGCTCGTGGCCAACCCACGGATGAGCTCGACCAGCTTCATCAGGGGGACGGGATTCATGAAATGCATGCCGATTACGTTGTCCGGCCGCGCCGTGACCGCCGCGATCCGCGTGATGCTGATGCTGCTGGTGTTGGAGGCCAGGATCGTGTCTTCCGAACACACAGACGCCAGGTCGGCGAAAATCCGCAGCTTGAGGTCCACGTTCTCCGTGGCAGCCTCCACAACCAGCTGGCTCCCACCCA
>CALBXO010000750.1 GCA_937890335.1 uncultured Pseudomonadota bacterium
CGAGTGCCCAGGTGATGACGCCCGCGTTGAGCGTGCCGCCATCGGCAGGCGCGATGTTGGTGAGACTTGCGTCCACCGGGTCCGAGATGACAACGCCGGACGCGGGACCGTTGCCGTCGTTCTGCACGGTGATGGTGTAGGTCAGCAGGTCACCGGGCTGCACGCTGCCGCCGTTGTCGTCCACGACCTCTTTGAGGCTGGCGACAAGGCTCGGCATGGCCGTGACCTCAAAGACGGTCGGATCGTCGGCGTCGGGCGTGTTGGGGTCGTCCGTCAACACACTCTCGATGCCCGTGGCGCCCACCTGGGCCTGGTTGCCGACCGCGGTCCCGCCCGCGACTCCGATGTTGATGCGTGCATCGATGGTCACTGAGGCACGCTCGCCCGGGGCGAGGTCCGGCAGATTCCAGCGCAGGACCGGGCCATTGCCGCCGTCCGGCGAGGAAGACTCCAGGGTCAGGTTGGCGTCGATCGGATCCGTGACCTGCACATTGCGGGCGGTGTCGCGGCCATCGTTGACGACCTCAATCGTGTACCGGACTACGTCGTCGGGCTCGAACAGGCCTCCATTGAGGTCCGTCACGGTCTTGGTGGATGTGGTGAGGTTCGGCGTGGACTGCACGACGAGGACGGTTGGGTCGTCGACCGCGAGTGTCGTCGGATCGTCGCTGCCCACCTGCCCGTTGATGTTCGACGCGCTCACGAGGGCCTGGTTTCGGATGAGGGTGCCGTTGGGAAGCGGCGAGACGATCGTGGCGGTGAAGCCCAGCTCGCGGCTCGCCCCCGCCGGCAGGTTGCCGAGGTCCCAGGTGATGCGCCTCTGGGGCCCGTCGAACACCCCGCCATTGGCGGGACGCACGTTCTCGAGGTTCAGCGCGATGCCATCGCGCACCAGGGTCTGCGCGGCGGCGCGGTTTCCATTGTTGGTGACCACAATCCGGTAGGTCACATCGTCACCGGGTTGGAAGCCGCCCGGCGGCGCGTCGACGATCTCCTTGGTGGTCTGTGACAGGTCCGGGCCGGCGGTGACGGTCAGGCGCGCCGTGGCCAACTCGCGGTTCTGGTCAGGCGCGTCGGGAACCACCAGAGACGCGACGTTCTGAATGACGGCGCCGCCCGGCGCCGCGTCGGCGACGTTGACGGTGAACACGATGCGGACGCCCTGGCCGCCGGCCACGTTCCCGTTGAACTGGAGACGGCCCGTACCATTGGCGCCGGCCGGCGCGGGGACAAACGAGACGCCCGGGGGCTGCTCGACAAAGCTGAATCCCTCGATGAAGGCCGGCATGTCGTCGGAGACGCGCGCGTCTGCCGCCATATTGCCGGCGTTGAAGAGCTCGAGGGTGTACTCCAGGGTGTCGCCGGGCACGAGGTTGCCCCCGTTGAGGTCGGACACGCGCTTGAACGTGCGGGGATTGGTGAAGTTGATGGCGCTCGACAGGCGGATGATCGTCGGGTCGGGCGTCTGGTTCGTGCGGGGGTCGTCGGTGAGGAGGTCCGCGGGAAGGAACGCGGCGGAAACACGCCCCTGGTTCGCGATGGCGAAGCCGTCGATGTCGCTGGGGTCGATGCCCTGGTCGACGAGCTCCTGTGCGGTGTCGATCTGGACGGTATAGCTCAGAAAGACACCCTGAAGGGAGCCTGGGATGACGATGTCATCGATCTCCACGCGCCCGCGGCCGTTGATCCCTCCCGCCGGGTCCGAGCGGTCGTCGAACGAGGTGGGCGCGACTGAGATGAGCTGGACAAAGTCCGGCATGTCGTCGCTGAAACGAACCCCCGACGCCGTGCGGCCGGAGTTGTTGGGCAGGAAGATCGTGTACTCGATGCTGTCGCCGGGCTCGATCTCGCCGCCGTTGACGTCGCGGGCGGACTTGGTGGGCGTCCCGAGCGCGGGCGCGACCACGGTCACGATGACCGTGTTGGTCTGGTTGGGCTCGGTCTCGGCGCTGTCGATGGTGGCGACATTTGGGATCCGCGTACCCGACGCCACGCCCTCGCGAACGACGGCGCGGAAGGAGATTCTGCGGTCGCTGTCACCGTTGTGGCTGACCGTGCCGAGTCGCAGGCCCCGTTGGAGCGGGGATTGCCCGTTCACGTCGGCGACGGCGGTGCCGTCGACGCGCGTGGAGTTGGGGACGTATTGGAAGTTGGCGTTGAGAGCGTCGGTTACGACGACGTTGGTGGCTGCGAGGCTTCCGTCGTTCGTGACCTCGATCTCGAAGAAAACCGTCTCGCCGGGGCCCGCCTCGTCGGGATCAACGGTCTTGAGCGTGTTGCGAGTCCGGAAGTTGGGCGCGAGTCGGTTGAGCGACAGCGTCACATAGCCCAGAAAGAAACTCTCGCCGCCGCCGCCCTGCGCGGACGGGATACCGTCGCCGCTGCCGACTTCCACCCGCGCCGTCGTGTCGCCGGTGCGGAAGATGTGGGAGACGTCGAATGTATCGATATCGACGCCGAGGGACCCGCCGCTGGGAGTGGTCGAGTTGAAGAGATTGCGCGGTGGGTTGTTGGGGTCTTCGAGCCGGGTACCGTTGATCTCGATGTAGTCGTCGCAGTCGTCGCAGCGCAGCTGGGGGTTGGGGTCCAGGTTCTGCGGGGGAATGCCGAGCAGTGCGTCGCCCTCGAGCGCAAAGAATGTGAAGGTTCCTACCGGAGGGTTGGGCACGTCGAAGCCACCGATGACGAAGGTGTCGATTCCGGCGCTGCGCTGGTCCTCATCGAGCTGCCGGAACCCGTCGTAGACGACGATGTCCCGCTGTGTCGCCTCATCGGGGTGGCTGTAGATGATCGCCACGGACCATCCCGCGTACCGAGCCTGGCAATTGGCGTCGATGCACTGACCGTTCTGGTCCAGAAGTCCGGGCCGCGCGTCCACGTCACTGACCGTGTAGAGGCCGTTGAAGTTCGCAGTGTCCCCGCCGTGGTTCCCGATGAGGGTCGTGACGTCGGCCCGGCAGTAGAAGAACCCGCCAAAGACGGGGCTCGTGAAACATGTCTGTGCGCTGACGTTGCTCTCGAATCCGTCCGGGAGCTGCAGGCGTGCGTTTCGATCCGGGTTCCCGTTCGTCGAGCCGGACCAGAAGAGATACGCCCCTTCGATGGTCGCCCCCGCCGGGATCCCCGCGACGCGCGCGGAGCTGCGCTCGAGCAAGATGGAGTTGACCAGCGGTTGGCTGGGCGTGTTGCTCATCAGCGTATTGCCCGTGACGACCTGGTTGCCGAACACCCGGAAGCTCGCCAGACGCGAGTGTGGGGTGCCGGCGACCACGGCCACGGCGGTCGACGCGCTCAGCAGGAGAGCTGCGGCGACCAGTGCTGATGCCAGAATCCGAGTTTGTTTGGGCATTCCGCTGGCTCCATCCGGCCTTGCGGTGAGGGTCCATCGAGGGCGATTCCCCCGCGCGTAGAGGCGGCAGCCTCCCTTGTCGTGTCGAGCCAGCGCCTGAAACTGCAAGGCGCACGCCATCGGAGCCGTTAACCCGCGCACGCGGGCGTGGGCTCACTCCAGGAAATCGCCGTTGTTGCCGTTGTTGTCGTTGTTGCCGCTGCCCGCGAGGACGGCGGGCGAGCCGTCGTCCGCGTTGAACAGCTCGACTTCATCGAGGCTCTCAAAGCTACCGTCGTCCTCGCCAACTCCACCGGCTACCAGAATCAAACCATTGCTCATCAGCGTTGCGCCGTGGAGCATGCGCCCGCGCACCATTCCGCCGCGGGCGGGCTGCCCGTCGTAGCGGACGCCAGACTCGTCAAACGACAGAATCTCGGCGGCGCCCACCAGCTGGTCCTCGTCGGTCCCACCGATGATCACGAGCCGCCGCGTGAACGGAAGTTCCACGGCCTCATGGTAGCCTCGCGCGTCAGCCAACCGCCCGCCTGAGACCACGTTGAATGCGGAGGTGTCGATGATCTCAATGCTGGCCAGCGCGTCACCGTCGGCGTCAAAGCCACCAATCACGGCGATCAATGTCCCGCTGCCGGGCGTGATTCGCTGCGCGGTGTGTCCCGTCCGGGCGGTGTCCAGTGCCAGCGACGAAGGAGAGGCGACCTCGTAGCGGTCCGGGTCGTTGCTGTTGGTCACGATCCAGGTGTCGGACTGCGGCACCCCGTCGGCGTCCACGCCTCCGATGACCAGCACGTCGGCGCCCTGACCTCGTCCGTTGGCCAGCAGCACGGCCTGGTGCTCCGCGCGGGCCGCTGGGAGGGAAATCGCCACGTCGCCGGGGTTGGTCCGGAAGGACCCCTCTGAAATGTCAAAGATCTCGACAGTGTCGAGCACCGTGGGGTTGCCATCCGTCAGCTGTCGTCCCCCCACCAGGACCACGTCCCCGTCGCGCTTGCGCACTGTGGCGGTGTGCCAGGCACGCCCGGTGGCAGGCCCGAGCGTTGTACTGATCTCCTCCCACCGGCCCGAGGACGGGTTCAGGAGCTCTGCGGGCCGCACGGTCTCGAGGTCGCCGTCGAACAGACCCACGCCGCCCACCACCAGGATGCGCCCGTCGTCCAGCAAGGTCGCCGTGTGGAACGCCCGCGGGAACTGCATGGCCGGGAGCGGTGCGAAGGTGCCGGCTGCCGGGTTGTAGATCTCCGCGCGGTCGAGGACGCTGCCCACACCGAGGTCCTTGGGAATTCCGTCGGACTTCTGGCCGTCGGCCGTCAGACTCGCGCCACCCAGGACCACCACGCGCCCGTCGCGCAGGCGGGTCATCGTGCTGCCGGCCCGGCCCTCGGCAAAATGGAAGTTGACCGGAAGGACGTCCTCGGTCCCGTCGCTCTCCTCAAAGAGGGTCGCGGCGCGGTGGAAGGTGCCGATGGTGGAGGTCAGAACCCCGACGCTCAGCCCGTCGTCGCCGGGAAGGAGATCGAACGGTGTGCTCTGGCCGCGGACGATGGGAATGCCCGACGCGTCCTCTCCCTCGACCACGATCTGCAGATCGCGGCCGAAGGGAATCTCCGGCAGCG
Organism: uncultured Pseudomonadota bacterium; assembly: GCA_937890335.1. GTDB lineage: Bacteria > Myxococcota_A > Bradymonadia > Bradymonadales > CALBXO01. Next base: position 4,963 of record CALBXO010000750.1, read on the forward strand.
ATCCTTTGCCCGACTCGACGGTGTAGCTGGAGTCCGCCAGCACTTCGCGGCTGCTGCGTTGCACGGCCGCGACGCGTACGCGGGACAAGGTCTCGAAACTGGCGATCCCCTTGGCCTGCGGGTGGAAGACCGTGATGTCTACGGAGACGCCTCCGGACTCCTCGTCGGAACACGCGGCCAACACCAGCGCCAGACACAGCAGGAGGCACGTGCGGTTCGTTTGCATCACCATGATACGGCGGCCCCCCACCCCTTGGTCGCAGGAGCCTCGTCTTCTTGCAGGTAGAGGTAGCCACCGACGGCCACGCCGGTGACCACGATGGTCGCGACGCCGGTCCACAGCCACCACGATTTGTGCCAATCGGATTCGTCGCCGGCCACGACCGTCGGCGGGCCTGTACCGACCACGGGTTCGGCCCCGTCGTCGATTCCCACCGCTGTTGCCACTGGAATGGCGACGGGGTCCGGGTCCTTGACCTCCTTGGGCGGGTCCTTCACCGGCTCGGCCACTACGACGGCGGTGAGCGGGTTGGTCGTGACCAATCGGTCGGCCGGAAACTCGAGCACTGCGGCGACGATCTTCAGGCTCAGAGCGTGCGCGTGCAGCGTGCTGTCCGACAAATCCGCGGCGAAAGGCTCCGGCTCCAGCACGCAGATTTTCTCGTCGGACGCTTGAAAGACAAAGGCCGTCACGCTGTAGTTGGTGCCGTTCTTCTGCACGATGGCGAAGGTGGCGTGGGTCGCGCCGGTGCGTGCGGTGAGCTCCTTCAGGTAGGGCCCGAGCGACTCGTCCACTTCACCGCGAGACAGGCGGCCCACGAGCTCATTGAAGAACATCGGTCCGCCGGTGTTGGTCTCCGTGCCCGTGTTGAGGTTGACCACCAGCTCCTCGGTCTTCTTCTTGCCGCGAACGCTGACGCGCTCCACCGCCGTGAACGTCTTGTCCTTCCGCACGACGACGTAGTGGAGGCCCGGCGTCACATCGCTGAGGGTCACCGGGGTCTGCCCCACTTCGACGCCGTCCAGCAGGACGGTGGCGCCCGCGGGCTTGCTGTCCACCTTCAGCGTGCCATAGCCCACCTTCTTGGCCCGGCGACGCTGCTTGGCCACCACATCGATGACCTCTTCCCCAAACTGGTCTGCTTTGATCTCCCGTTCGGGCTCCAGCGTCGTCCACAGTTTGAGCGTGGTCAGCGCATCGTCTTCAAAGCCGGCCCGGAGCTGCGCCACGCCCAGCCGGAGCAGCGCATCTTTGAGGACTGCGTAGTCCTCCACATCCCCGAGGTTGCTCTCGAAGAGTTCCACGGCTTTGCCAAACTTCTGGGCTGCGCCTTCAAAGTCCTCGGTGACCAGCAGGCCGATGCCCGCGGTGTAGCTCTTGGTGGCCTCCTGCAGCGCCTGGTTTGTCGGCTTCTCGACGCCACCGGTGTCGAGCGCGGCGACCATGTCCACCTTGGGAGTGCCGGCGAGCCGGTCCTTCAAGTCACCGTGGACGCGTTCGGGCACAAGACTCGACACCTTCCCGCGTGAGTGGGTGTCGAGCAGATACAGTTGTGGCGGCTTGTCGGCCCAGGCGCTGGGCATGGCGAGCCCGAGCACGATGAACACGGCGAGGAAGGGTATGGATGTCTTCATGAAGCGAGTACCCGATTGACGGGCGGGACATATCACATTCGGGGGCGTCGCTTCAATCGCCCCGCGGGCACCCGTCCGGTTCTCGGACCCGTCAGCGCGTCAGGTCCCGCTCCCAGGTTGTGTCGCCGTTCGCGTCGCAGAACTCGACGTGCACGTGGTCGTGGTGGAACTCGAGGAACATGAAACCAATCTCCTCGCTCGCGAACGCCATGTCGTTGTCACGATCTTCGATGTCCGTGGTCTTGGCGCCCGCTCCGCTGACCGCAAACCAGGTGTCACAACGGCTGCGTTCAGATGGGGGCAGCGTGACGGGCCAGCTGGGAATGTCTGGGACGCTCTCGAGGAACTGACGGTTGTGGTCGTGACCGCTCAGGTAGAAGTCCGCGCGGTTGCAGACGTACTCGTCGATCCACTCGCGGAATTTCCCCCCGAGAAAGAACAGGTCCCCCGGGATGCCTTCATAGGAGCCCGCGTTGCCGTGGCGCCCGTTGGAGCGGTACGGATGGTGGCCAAAGACCAGCGTCCACCGCGCCGTTGTCGTGTCCACCATCCGCGCGATCATGTCGCCCTGCGGCTCGTAGTGGTCGCCCAGGTAGGCCAACGGGTTGGTGTGGATGGACGCGATGTGCACGTTGCCAACCTGCACATCCCACCATTCGTCCGGGTAGATGAACCACGGGTGGGTGCGCGCGTACTCGATGTAGTGGGCGACCTGCCCGTCATTGAGGCCCGCCCCACCTAGATCGTGGTTGCCCAGCGCCACGTAGATTGGGAGGCGCGCCCGCTCATCGGGCAGGCCCTCTCCCGGGGGTGGACCCTGTTTGAGATCGGCGTAAGGCAGATCGATTTTCTGATCG
>CALBXO010000751.1 GCA_937890335.1 uncultured Pseudomonadota bacterium
CAACGGCGCCAACAACGGCGCCAACAACGGCGCCAACAACGGCGCCAACAACGGCAACAATGGCGTCAACAACGGGAACAACGGCGTCAACAACGGCGCCAACAACGGCGACGTCATCGTCGAGGGCAATGATTCAGGTGAGGCCTGCTCCTGCCACTCCGTCGCCCGCCCGGCGCGCGTACCCGCCTCAGCGCTGCTGGTGGGATTGGGACTCGGCCTGCTCGTCCTGCTGCGACGCCGCAACTGAACTCTGCTCAGCTTACGTCGTCGTTAGCGGCACGAACACCGTCATCGTCGGCGTCTCCACGCCCTCGCAACGAAATCTTCGCTTCGTCCGGGTCTAGTGCTCCCGACCCGAAGTCTTGTCCTGGTGACCGGTCGTGCCGGTGCGTCGACCGTGGCGACCTGCAGGCCGAAGCGTGTTTCGAACACGTGAGGACCAAGGGCGTCGCGGACGGCGTGCTGGCGCGGGCGCAGACCAGGGCAGGAATTTGGGTCGGAAGCACTAGCCTGCTGCCAGCCGCCCGGCGGCGCGGGCTCGCCCTGCTTGAATTCCTGGCCAGTCCGAGTTGTGAACCAGCCCCGGGAGTCCATCCGCTCGCCTCACGGTCAGCAGCAACTCAGCTTTCCCGCTGTGTCGGCGACGGCCTTTCGTATCAACCCCATGGACTCGATGACCTGCTCCCGCTTCTCTTCCGGAATGGCGGCCAGCAGGGTGTCGGCGGCTGTGTTGGTCATCGCCCGGAGGCGCGCGGCTTCGCTGCGTCCATCGTCGGTGAGCGCAACGTGCACGCGCCGCCGGTCGGACTCGGACCGCACGCGCTGCGTCCAGCCCCGTTTCACCAGACCGTCCACCAGCCGTGTCATGGCGCTGGGCGAGCTGCCCACGGCGTCCGCCAGAGCACGCACCTCGAGCGGCGACTCGAGGAGAGTCTGGAGGACAAAGCACTGCTGGACGGTCACCGTGCCGCTGCAGATCCAGTCCCGCTCAAACATCCCAAAGCCGCGGCAGAGATCGACCAGGTCCTGGGCGAAGTCGGTCACGATTTGCGGGCGGTGATCTTGTAGCTCCAGATGCTCCCGCTGAGCTCAGCCAGGCGCTCCGGTCCCACACTCTCGACGGCTTTCTGGATCATGGGGTCCGCCTCGGTGCCCAGAATCAGGTCGGCCGCGGGCGCGCGGGTGAACACGACGTCCTCAAAGCCAGCGTCGCGAATCGCGCCGAGGTACTCTTCCTCGGTCGACGCCCCGGCCACACAGGCCGCGTAGGCATCGGCCATCCCCTGGATCTCGACGGGAAGGGGCTGGCTCAATACAATGTCCGACACCGCAAGCCGGCCGCCAGGCTTGAGCACCCGGTAGGCCTCCCGGAACGCCGCGGGCTTGTCCGGGCTCAGGTTGATCACGCAATTGGAGATGACGACGTCGGCGGAGTTGCTGGTGATGGGCATGTCCTCAATGTAGCCCTCGCGGAACTCCACGTGTCCCTGCACACCCATGGTGACAGCATTCTTCCGCGCGTTGGAGAGCATCTCGGGCGTCATGTCCACGCCGATGACCCGACCGGTCGGGCCGACCGCCTTGGCGGCAATCAGCGCATCGAGTCCGGCACCGGCTCCGAGGTCGACCACGACCTCACCGAGCTGGAGCGACGCGAGCGCCGTCGGGTTGCCACAACCAAGACCAAGGTTGGCCCCCTCCGGCACCGCGTCGAGAGACTCACCGGAGTAACCGAGGTTTTTCGAGATCTCCTTCGTGTCCACCACGCCGCCTCCACAGCACGACGTCTGCCGCGTGACGACTTCGGCGTAGCGTTCCTGCACGAGCTCGCGAACGTTGTCGGGAGTGGGGCTGACGGCGGGGCCGCAGCAAGAGCCGCTGGACGGGGTGGTGCTTTTGGTCTGGGACATCTCATCTCCTTGCAGTCTGAATTAGTTGTCGTCTGCAACTAAGTAACTGCACACTGCAATGATTGTCCAGCCGAATTTTCAGGAAATCATCACCGCCACGCGCGGCGCAGGCGTGGAAGCGCGCGGCATTCGGTCCAGACCTGGGGGCCGGAGTGCCATCCCGGCGGGCAGCTCAACGCCGTGAAGGTTGGCGTGGAGCAACAGCGTTTCCCAGATCGCCACCGCGGCGGGCCCGTGGACGCGCGGCAGGATTCTAGACGCGGCGCTCAGACCGCGCAGGCCTTCGTACGCGGGCAGCGCCAGCGTCAGAGCCACGGAGCGCACAAGCTCCCTTCGCCCCTGGAAGAGCCGCACGTGCACATCGCAGGTTCCGTCCACAAGCTCCGGGTCCCGATCGATCGCGACCCGGAACGGCACCGTCCACCGCACGCGGCTCTCGTCACCGCGGGCCGTCCGCCCGAGCAGTCCACCAGGGAGAATCTCAAGCGTCGGGTGGACCAGCGACTCGGCGAGCACCTCGGCGCGCTCCCGGTGCAGCCAGAAGTGCACCAGGTAGAACATGGCCGGGATGAACACGATGCCCGTGACCGCGGTGAGCATCGGTGGCAGCGCGAACAACACCAAGCCGGGGACGCAGGACGCCGTGACGCAGATGGACAGGACGAGCCAGCCAAAATGCGGGGACATCGCCTCCGGGTCCCTGCGCAGCTTGGAGACGAACCAGGCACACAGCCCGATCAGCAGCAGGTGCACATGACCCACAACGACCCCGCTTATCAACATCCACCGCCCCGCCATCTCCGGGTTCCACTCCAGCGCCATCACAACCATGTGAAGCGTGATCGGAAGCAGCACGGACAGCGCAGCCATCGGCAACCAAAGACCCCAGAACTCAAGATCGCGCGGCCGCAACCAACGTCCGGCGAGCGCACCCGACACGTAGGCGGGCACCATCGCCAACCACGCGACGAGGAGGGCCGCCGGGCCCCATTCCAGCTCGGCGATTGGAGCCAGAAACATGGCGATACCGAGCACCACGCCGACAGCACCTGCGCTCGCCCTGGCCAACCGCCTTCGAAACACCCTGGAACTCGTCATGATGGCACCTCCGTTTTGAACACGTTCAAAATAAGGTGTGCGGGCAGGGGCGCAACCCATTTTTTGAACGCGTTCACATATAGTGTTCATCGCCCCGGCCGTCGGGCTACGGGCGAGGTACCGCAGGCGGCGGCGCACCGGCTGGATTCCGGTCCGCTCTCGGAACCGCTGGTCATTCCGCACAGAATCGGGTTCATTCGAAGCTGCACCGGCGCTACGTAGCGCCGCCCGTCAACCTCCATAGGCGATGGCCAAGACCCCAAAAGGCGAACGAACGCGTGCACAGATCTTCGCTGCGGCGACCGAGATCATCGCCGAAGCGGGGTTGGAGGGGGCGACGATGCGGGCCATCGCCGAGCGCGCCGGCGTCTCCACCGGGGCGGCGTATCACTACATCCGCAGCAAGGACGAGCTCGTGCTCGCGCTGTACGCGCGCACCCAGGAATCCCTGGAGGCGCACGCGCAGCTCGTCGCCGAAGCGGGCGGCGATCTCACGCAGCGACTGACGGCAATGCTGTGGGGTGGGCTGCTGGTCCTGGCGCCGCAGCGGGAGCTGCTCGGCCGGTTGGCGGCGGCGGTGCTGGTCCCTGGGAGCCCGCTGTCACCGTTCGCACCCGAGACCATCGAGATCCGGAAGCAGGCAATCGAGAACTTTCGGGTGGCGCTGGGCCCTCACGATGAGAACCGGATCGCGGAGTTGGCCTGGATGGCCTGGATGGCCGTGATTCTCTACTGGCTCAACGATCGTTCCGAAGGCCAGGAGGCGACCCAGGCCCTGATCGACGCCTCGGTGCCCACGCTGGTGCACGCCATGCCACTGTTTGGCGGGATGCTCTTTGAGTTCGCCGCCATTGCGGAGCGGGGGCTCCTGGGTGCGCCGGACCCCGGCGTCTGACCGCGACGCCCCAGCAAACGTGGTTACGGAAGCTGCCGCGCAGCAACGACTGCACCCCGCTACCCCTCCCGGCTGCCCCTGGTGCGGCGGACCAGGAACGTGGAGACCACCAGCAGGCCCAGCACGACGGGGATGGCCGGGCGTGTGGGCACCGGTGCCTGTGAGCAGGAGGTGAACGTGCTGCCGCGCACCGTTCCCGTCACCGCGGGCGCGTCGGTGCATGCGTCGCCGACGAGGTCGCCGTCGCTGTCGAGCTGGTCGGGGTTGGCCACATCGGGGCAATTGTCATCGGTGTCGATGACACCGTCGTCGTCACGATCCTCGGCGGCGGGGTTGTCGTCGGTAGGATCGTTGGGGTCACGCTCGCCCTCATCGACCGCGCCGTTTCCGTTTACGTCTTCCTGCCCGTCTGGCACTCCGCCGTCGTCGGTGTCGGGGTCGGTCGGGTTCGTAGTCGTATCGGGGTCGGCGTCGGGAACGAAGGAGCCGGCGGTGCGGTCGGTGTCGCCGTGGGCGTCACCCTCGGTGAGACCCACCTCCGTGCCATCGCGGATGCCGTCATTGTCGCTGTCGTCGTCCAGCGGGTCGGTGCCGCGCTCGCGCTCGTCGCCGTCCGTCAGTCCATCGTCGTCACTGTCCGCGTCGTTCGGATCCGTCTCGCCTACATCGAACTCGCCATCACCAGAGGTGTCCTCCTCGCCATCTTGCAGGCCGTCGCCGTCGGTGTCGGGGTTGCGCGGGTCCGTGGGGTTGGCGCCTCCAACCTCAACGCCATCGTCGAGGCCGTCCTCGTCGGAGTCGGGGTTCAGCGGGTCGGTGCCGCGTTCGGCTTCGTCTACGTCGGTGAGTCCGTCGTTGTCGTCGTCGTCATCGCAGGCATCGCCCATGCCGTCGTCGTCCGTATCGATCTGGTCGGCGTTGGGCACGTCCACACAATTGTCTTCGTCGTCGACGATGTCGTCGTCATCGGCGTCGTCGTCACCGACGCCGTCACACGCGTCACCGACGCCGTCCTCGTCCCCGTCCAATTGGTCGCTGTTCGGGGTGAGCGGGCAGTTGTCCTCGTCGTCCAGCACGCCGTCGTCGTCGTCGTCGTCGTCACAGGCATCGCCCAGTCCGTCCTGGTCCGTGTCCACCTGGTCGGCGTTCTCCGTCAGCGGGCAATTGTCGTCGTCGTCCGGCACGCCATCGTCGTCGTCGTCGTCGTCGCAAATGTCGCCGAGGCCGTCGTTGTCCGAGTCGATCTGGTTTGGGTTGGCGTCGTCCAGGCAATTGTCGTCGTCGTCCGGGACCAGATCCCCGTCGCGGTCGTCATCACACGCGTCGCCCACGCCGTCGTCGTTCCGATCCTCCTGATCCGGGTTGGGTGTGCGGGGACAATTGTCGTCGTCGTTGGGCACCCCGTCGCCGTCCCAGTCGTCGTCGCAAACATCGCCGAGTCCGTCCTCGTCCAGGTCCGTCTGGTCCGTGTTCGGGGTTTCGGGGCAATTGTCGTCGTCGTTGGGCACGCCATCGTCGTCTCGGTCGTCGTCGCAGACATCCCCGAGGCCGTCCTCGTCCAGGTCCGTCTGGTCGGCGTTGACGATCAACGGACAGTTGTCGTCGTCGTCGGGCACGCCGTCGTCGTCGTCGTCGTCGTCGCACGCGTCGCCCAGGCCGTCGTTGTCGGTGTCGAGCTGGTCTGCATTGGGCAAGTCGGGGCAGTTGTCATCGTCGTCGGGCACGCCGTCGTCGTCGCGGTCGCCATCAAAAATCAGCACCGGTGCCAGAGAGTAGAAGCGGTCCGTGACGTCGTTGTCGGAGTTGTCGTAGTCCGCAGTGGCGTCCGCAACGTAGGGCTCGTCGGCGGTGGGTACCGCCGCTCCCGCCACGACCTCCAACCCGATTGTGAAGGCGTCACCGGCCGCGAGTGTCGTCCCGTCGAAGTTCCAGCGGACCTCCACGCGATTGCCTTGGTCGAACGGAAACAGCGGGCTGTCCTGCGAGGGGACCACATTGGCAAAACCCTGCACGGACGACGAGTCGGGGACGTACGTGAAGCGCTGGTCGTCGCTGTCCCCGCCGGTGGGAAGCACCAGGCGCAGATCGATGTCGTCGGCAGCATTGGCGCCGACATTGCGGACCTCGACCTGGTACGCAAAGGCATCTCCGGGCTCGCCGGCATCCGGGGCGGCCGTGGCCGTCACCTGCAGCACCGCCGCATCGGCAACGTACGCTGCGGAGGACGATGTGGTCGGGGCCGGCGCCTCGTCCGCCACGATCTCGACCTGGTTGAGCACCACGTCGCCCGGGTCGGTGGACGTGGTGACGGTGTACTCCACGACGCCGCCCTGCGTGGGACCGAGAGTGACCGGCTGGAAACTGAAGGTGTCACCCGCGCCCGGGTTGTTCGGGTCCAGTGGCAGGACGTCCGGGCCGCTGATGACGTCGATGTCGCGCGGCCCGCCGTTGATGTTCTCGGGCAATGTGTTGCGGATGCGCACGCCATTGAGGACGGCGTTGCCGACGTTCAGGTAGTGAACACGGTATCTGAGGACCGCGTCTTCGGGGATCGGCCCTCCGCTGTACGGCTGGCCGTTGACGGCAACGATCTGCACCCTCACCACCAACATCGCGTTGTTGTTCATGACGCTGCCGACCGCATAGCGCCAGACGTTGTCCTGCCCCGTCTTGCCTGCCGCCTGGGCCGAGTCGCCGCCGAAGACCTCCGCGTTGAGAAGCAACCCGGTGTCGGGCGGATCCGCCTCGAGCCGCAGCGAGAACCGCACGTAGCTGACCCGCCCCACGTCCAACCGTCCGACCGACCAGCGCAGGGCGTTGGCGTCCGGCGGCAGCGGGTTGTCGCCCGAGAGCCGCCACCCAGCGTCCGTGAACTCACCCACCACCGCCGCCGCGTCGCCGTCCTCATCCGCCGAGCCATCGCGTGACGTCGCTGGGCCCACGGGGTTGCCGATGCGGGACCCTCGATGGGCGATGCGCTGCCAGGGCCCGACCGAGCCCGTATTGTCCAGCTGCGTGCCAGAGTCCGGCCCGGCCACCACAGAGCCCGCGTTGAAGGGCGTCGCGCCTTTGCCCCCACCGATCGCCGACTCCGCGTCCGAGGACGGGTCCGGCAGGTTGCGCACGTCGCGCGGCTCGGTGCCAAACGCGTTGGTCTGCGCCGCATCCCAGATGTTGTGCAGCGTGCTGCGATCGATCCCGAGGATGTCGTTGAGACGGCCGGTTCCCGTGGGATCGACAAAGTACCCCGTTCCGGCCCGAATTCTCCCATCGTCCTCCGTGAAGACGACGGTGGACGGGTGCGTGGAGTAGAAGATCCCCGTGTCGGCGTAGAGCTGGGCGACGGACGCGTTGCACCGCCCGGTGGGCAGGCCGTAGTCCTCACACAGCGGGTCGTAGTCCGTGTCCCAGGGCGCAATCAGGAAGTTGTTCTGGTCGCGCGGCCCCCATCCGTCCGCCATGGGACCGGGCAGGTTGGGTGGGCGAACCAGGTATTGGTCCTGTCCAGCAGGCTGTACGAACCACGCGCCCGTGACCGCGGTGTCCTGTGGGATATAGACGGTGACATAGCCGCCAGCGCCGACGGTGGCGCTGTTCTCCACCGGGAGGAACTCCACGATGTAGGAGATTTCGTCGCCCGCACGCAGACCCGGTTCACCCCGGTCGCCGCGGTCGAGCAGCAGCTCGAGTGTCTCCGGTGAGAAGTACACCGCGACTTGCACCTGGCCCACGCTATGCGCCGCGGCGAGGCCGTGGACGGCGAGCACGCAGACCGCGAATGCGGTCGCAACAAAGTATCGATTCACGGGCCCCCCCCTCTTTGGTCGCACAAATCTGTGTACGACGCCCGGGCGCAGCCGTCACGTTTGGCCGCAGGCTTTCCAGGATCGGCAGGCAAGCCCGAAGTGAGGAAGCCCTGTCTCAGGGGGTGGCAGCCAGCCAGTCGAGAACCAGGCGGGTGAAGATCGGAACCGGCTCACTTCGGTCGAGGACGGGTCCGTCGCCGCTCCCCTCCACGGTCCACAACGCAGCGGGCGCCATGCACCCGTCGTCGTAGCGGGTGACAGCAGTCTCTGCGCCCTGGACGCGCGCATCCAGGTCCAGGCGGGCGCCCACCACCGGGGAGTCGACGTCGCAGCCAGCGCGTCCGGCCCAGCGACGAACCGCGTCCGACGCGGAGGCGTAGCCCGGCCCAACCTCCTGGCCCACGTACAGCGGAAAGGAGTCCTCGGTTCCGGCGATGTGGAGCACGGACACCGGTTGTTGCGGCACGCATGTGTCGTCCGCGACAAAGTCACTCCCCCGAACGGCAACGACTCCGGCCAGTGTCTCCGCGCTCTCGCAGGCCAGCCGATAGGCCATGAAGCCACCGTTCTCGTGGCCCATGACGAAGATCCGGTCAGGGTCTATGCCAGCGGTCTCGCGCAGCTCCCCGAGGAGACCCTGGAGATACGCAACATCGTCTACGCCAGTGTCGAACAAGTCGCAGCAGGCGGGTGTGGCGTTCCAGAACCGCTGGCCCTCGGCGTCCACCGTGCCCTCGGGCAACACGACGAAATAGCCCTGCGACTGGGCCTCCTCCGTCATCGCGAACTGCTGCGCCGAGGCGAGCCCGCGCTGTCCGCGCCCGTGCAGCCAGAGCAGCGCCGGATAGGCGCGCCGTCCGTCGTACTCGAGGGGCGCCAGGAGGGTGGCTGGACGCTCGGGGGGACCGATCGACTGGGGCGGCGGCGCCGGGAGGGGCGCAGCGGCCGACCACCGCAGCTGGTACGATTGGGTGGCTCGGTTGGGGACGTTGAAGGTGAGTGAGTACGTGCCGTCCAGCGGCTCAAACCGAGCTTGCCAATGGTCTTTGCCCTGCACGGACTGGTCGAGCGGTGCCCACGTTTCCCCCGAGCGCACAAACATCGACCAGCCGTCGTGCCGGTTCAAGCCGTGGAAGGTGACGGGCACATGGCCAAGCCCACCACTGAGGGTAAATTCGGCTGCTACCGCGTCGGACACGGCGTCGATTTCCACGGGCTGTCCGCGGCGCACCGACCCGACTGTGGCCTCGACCTCGAGCCGGTTCCCCTCCGCGAGCGCGATCATCATCGCAGGGTCGTCGTAGAGCGCGTCGGGCAGGGCGAGCAGGTGGTCACTCGCACCGTAGTAAAGAGCCTTGTTGGAGGGCGGCACGACGTACTCGACCGTGGCGCTCACCCTACTCCCGGCGGGAACAAAGCGAGTCTGGCCGTTGCAGGGGTCCCCACACCAGGGCGAGCCCTCCTCGTGTGGCAGGCCGAGCTCGAAGGCGACCTGTGAATTGCCATTGTTCGTGCGGTGCAGGTTGATGTGCGGCGTGGTCAGCACCGTCTCGCCGATCTCCGCGCGGAACGAGCGCACCACGAAGCCGACGTTGGCCAGATTCTCCGGCAGCGGCCCCTGGTCCCACGTGTTCGCGTAGAGCATGACCCACGGCGCCTGGCCGGTTAGCGGGATCCCGCGATCCTCGGGATCGGCGTAGCCCGTGGTCTGGTGGTTGGGAACCGCGGCGTCCACAGTCACCCCGTCGGCGTTTCCATATGCGTAGCGTGTGAAGCCATTGTCGCCGTACCGGTCCGCGGCCATTTGGAAGAACGCCAGCCGGTCGTACGTCACATCTTCCAGGAAGGTGTACTCGAGGTGGTAGTACACCCGGACGAGGTCGTCGGTCCTTCCGAGCTGTGTTCGGATCGTCGCACGGATGCGGCCATCCGTCGTGACCCCGGCGTAGACGACGTCCGTCAGGTTCGGCCCGTTGGCTGCGTAGTGTGAGCGCACCGAGGCCAGGCGCCGCAGCCAATAGGGCTCGGCCGCGGTACGGTAGCGCAGGAAGTCCGCGCCGCCGACGTTCCCGGTCCACAGCCACTTGGTCTGGGCCAGCACCAACATGGGGCGCACATCGTCCACCATCGCGCGCCCCAGCGTCACGTCCGGGTCGTAGGTGATGCTCTCCCCAAATGCGCCGAGCGAAGACTCGTCCCAATGGCCACCGGCGGAGCGCCAGCCGATGAGGCTCAATTGCGCGTGGGCGGCGGCGTAGGCGTCGGCCCCCCAGCGCGAGGAGGCAACGGTCAGCTCCAGCTCGTGGGGGCCGCTGCCGCGGAACGTGGGGTAGGCGTAGAGGTGGTACCAGGCCGGCGGGTCGTGCCAGTTTTTGGAGATCTGGACGTGTGTTCCCAGCGGGTCCCCGCCCGCGTCCCGGAGCAACGGCGCGCCGCCTGTGATGTACCAGGAGATGCCGCCCCCGCCATCCATGGCCAATGGCACAGCGACCTCGACGCCGCCTGTGTCGACGGTGATTCGGTGCCGGCCGTACCAATTGTGGTATCCGGGCAGGTCGTAGCGCGCGCCACCGGCTGCGCCCGCCCGGCGAAGCGTGCGCAGGGGGACCTGGAACGCGCCCCGCCGCGGGTCCCACGGCACCGGCCAGTCACCCACATCCCGGCCGAGTCGGTCGAGCAAGGTGTAGGAGACCCCGACCGACGCCGGGTCCAGGTACATCGCCAGCTCAGCGACACCCAGCGCAGAGGTGGGCGCGGCGAGGAGCGAGGCGGTCAACTGCGCATTGGGCCCGACCTGCCCGCGCTGTTCTGCCACAACGGCGCCCCGCTCCAACGTCAACGTCGCCGTCCCATACACAACCAGGACCCAGCCGTCGCCCGCGTCGTCGGTCAGCTGCAGCGCCCGCCGTTCTTCGAGCCACTCTACGTTCCCGAGGCCCTCCAGCAGCTCGCCGTCCAGAACGACCCGCGCGACGGACGGTGCCTCGACGGTCCACGCGCTTGAGCTGACCGTGTGGCTGAAGACCACATGGCGCGGCATGGACGCGATCTCCAGACGCCCCTGGTACGTGTCGTCGCCGTACCCGACCGTGGGAATCTCCACATGGTTCATGAACCGGCCGGCGTCGGTCAGCCGGACGCGGATCGTGGTGTCCGAGTCGGCACCGAGAAACGAGTTCGCGACCGTCCGCTGCTCCCCCGTACCGGCCTCGAACCGTAGTGAGGCCGAGGGGAGCTCCTCCAACAATTCGGCGGGAAGCGCCTGGGCCGACTCTGCGTCGGGTGCGTCTGTCAGCGCACCCATGTGGCCCAGATTGCCCGTCGCCTCGTCGAAGGTGAAGGCGTAGTGACCGGTGCGAAAGTGCATGGTCGTCTCCACAATGGGCCAGGTCTCCACGGGGCGGTGGTTGCCTGGCCAGTGCCAGAAACCGTAGTCGCGCAGGCCGTCGACCGGGGCGCTGTTCTGGAAGCCACAGGTCGGGAGGAGGCCGTTGTTGACCGTGTCAAAGCGACCCTCGTCCTCGTTGCACGCGGTGGGGACGGTGCAGGGATCACCGTCGTCCTCCGGCGTTGGCTCTGCGCCGGGGACGCAGTCCCTCAATGTGTCGCAAATCTCCGCTCCGTTGCAGTACACGGCGTCGTCGCAGCGGGCATCGAGCGGGTCGTGCACCACGCGGTCGCCGTCCTCGTCACAGCGGTCCGCGGTGCACTCCACCCCATCGTCCACGCGCGGAGCCTCGCCGGCCTGGCACCCCTGGTCCCGGTCGCAGGTCTCTGGGCCGTTGCAGTAGAGTCCGTCGTCACAGTCGCAGACCTGCTGGCAGTCGGGACCCCAGAAGCCCTCGGGGCACGGGCCTGCGTCCGCCGAGTCTGGCGCCTCCGTCGCATCCGGCGCGTCGGCGTCGCTATCCTCCAAGATGTCGTCTGCGTCGGCATCGCCCGCATCCAAGGCGTCGCCACCAGCGTCCGGCGGGTCGGTGCACAGGTCGCCACAACCGACATCGACCACGACACTCGACGGGGCGTCACCCACACCATCCGCGCACGCGCCGGCCAGGAGCGCTGCAGCGGCGAGGAAAAACACACCTGCCGCCAAACGTATCTGATTCAAAAAGCCTCCGATGAGCCGGTCCGCGCCACGCCGTCGTGCGCGCCTGCGCCTACCCTACCCCATCTCGCGGGATCCGTGTGCACCGCACCCAGCGTGCTTCACCCAGTCGGGCGCCATTCGCCGCACGCTACGGGACACCAACTTGCGAAGACCGGGCCCTGGCGGCCAAATGATCCGACACGACGCTCTGCGAAGATGAGCGCGGGCACGCGCAGTCCGGAGCGAGGATGTTGAACGCCGCCATTGTTGTCCTGTGTCTCGTCGGCGCGGCGCTGCACCTTGGCGCATTGGCCATGACGCTCGCGGGGATGCGGCGGATGCGGCGTCTGGCGGACGTACCGGTCGCGGAGCCGGTGCCCCCAATCTCCATCGTGAGCCCGGCGTGCAATGAAGCCGAGCGGGTGTCCGAGGCGGTGCGCAGCTGGTTGCGGCAGCAGGGCGTGGACCTCCAGATCGTGGTCGTCAACGACCGGTCCACGGATGGGACGGGGGCCCTCCTGGACGAACTCGCAGCCTCCGAACCGCGGGTTGAGGCGCTGCACATCACGCACCTGCCCGACGGATGGTTGGGCAAGGTCAACGCGATGCAACAGGGCTGCGCCGCGGCCACCGGAGACTGGATTCTTTTCCTGGACGCGGACACGCACCTGGCACCCCAGGCGTTGCGCAAGGCAGTCGGGTACGCGGAAGCCGCGGGCCGCGACTTCCTCTCGGTCCTCCCGCAGATTGAGACCGCCGGGGTCCTTGGAGACACGGTGTGGAACCTGACGCTCGCGCTCTTCCACATAGCCAACCGCCCCTGGAACATTCCCGACGAAGGCAGCCCGGCCATCGGGGCCAGCGGCGCGTTTCTGCTCGTGCGACGCAGCGCCCTGGAGGCAGGGCCGGGCCTGGCGTGGCTGAAGCTGGAGGTGGCCGACGACTTTGGGCTCTGCCTGCTGATCAAGGAGCACGGAGGGTCGGCCGAGCTGCTCTGTGGCGCGGGCGAGGTGAGCCTGACCTGGTATGCGTCGTACGCGGAAATGACCCGTCGGATGCAGAAGAACTTCTACGCCATCACGGGCCGGTTTTCACTGGCGCGCACCGTGGTCCAGGGGCTGCTCCTGGTTGCGGCGGGGAGCTGGCCCATGCTCGCGCTGCTGTATTCATCTCCGGTTGTGCTCGGTGCCGTGGCCAGCTCCCAGCTCCTCCTTGTCGTGAACGCCTGGGTCGCAGCCGGCTGGTCCGGGCGTCCGCGGACCGCAGCTCTCCTGGCGCCGTTCGGGTTCTTTCTGGTCGCGTACATGGTCGTCCGCGCTGGCATCGTCGGCCACCGCAGCGGGGGCATCACATGGCGTGGCGTGCTGTACCCAGCGGACCTGCTGCGGGCACAACAGCGGGTGAAACTCTGAGAGAGGGTGTTGACAGATTCTCACGACGACGACGCTTGGCCAGGCTCGGTCCGAATTTGTAGACACCCTCTGAGGCCTGGCGTCCGTGGCCGCCACCCGAGCTGACCTTCGGGGGTGCCCCGTAGGAATTGCGCGCCCCAACTGCGACAAAGACCAATGATCGATCCACACCAGCGTGTGGCTCGTATCGAAACCGCCCGATGCAACGGGCGGTAACGGCTGGAGTGAGCAACCATGAACAAGAACAAGCGGCTGCACCTGGTGGTGTGGCTCCTCTGCGGGCTTGCGGCCTGCGGGGGGACGACGGACGAGCCGGATTCTGAGTCCGGCCCGGAGACCATCGAATCGACCCTCTCCGCGCGCGAGGCCTTCCTCGCCCTGGACCCGGATAACCTCACGCTCGCGGGCGTGTTGGATCTCCTCGATGTGAACCGCGACGCCGTGGTGGACGGGCGAGACCTCGACGCCTGCGATGTCACGACCTGCGACTTTGTCGCCGACGGCGAGTTTGACCAGCAGGACCGGTACTTCTTCCTGCTGGCGGTGGGCGAGCTCGAGATCGCGCCCGCAGACGAGCTGGCAGGTGTGGCTTCTGAGCTCATGCGCGCGGCCTCCGGCGACACGACCTACGACCTTGTGCCCGTCTTTCACGACTACGACGAGTCAGGTGAGGTGGATGAATCAGATGTGGCAGCCCTGGCGACGCTGCTGGCGGACGACCCCAATGCCAAGCTGGACTTCGACGGCGACGGCCGCCTTACGTTCACCGATGTCCGCGTCCTGACCGAGCGCATCGCCAGGGAGGAGCTGGAAGACGACGTCAACGGCGTCGGCGGCCTCGACTACACCGACGTGTTCCTGCTCGCCCACGCGGCGACCTACACCACGCGGCTCAGCCCCGGCTTCCTCGACACGAACCTCGATGGCGCCGTCGATGCCCGCGACTATTGCGTTGTGAGTCAGACGCCCGTCGACGGTGGTGTCTACGGCCTGGTGATGCCCGCGGAGCGCGGCGCCGCGGCCTTCGCGGCCGCGCCCCCTCAATTCACACTCTGCAGGACCGACGGAAAGGCCATCGTGCGCCAACCGGGCCGCATCGACACTCCGCTGACGATGACATTGGCGCCGAACAACCTCTTCCTTGTGGCGGTGGACAACCTGCCGCCCGGCTACGAACCGTTGGACCCGAGCTTGCTCGACGGCGTACCCGCGTTCCTCGTCACCACCGAGCCCTCCGACCTGCCGCTGCTGGGGCTGTCCATGCCGTGGAATGGCGGCCTGGACGCGGCCGGCGCGAGCTCCTTCGCGGTGGGCGGCGAGCTCCCCGACGACGCGGTGCTGTTGCTCCCCGACGCGGTCGTTCCCTTGACGGCAACCGGCAGCAGCTCGCGTACCGCCAGCGTCCAGACCTTCACCGTCGCCATTGACGATCGCGATTTTGCGCCGGGCGAGAAAGCTGTGGCGCAGGAGCTGCTGGGGCGGCTCGGCGCCACGATCGACACGTACGAGCGCCTGATCGAGACGTGCCCGTGCGAGCTCGACGTGGCGGACCGCAACCGGCTCATCCGCAACCTGCTCAACGTATCGCAGGGGCTCGAGGCCATCCTCGCGGTCAACGACACGGTGATCGAAACCATCGCAGTGGAGCGGCGCCGCTTGCTGCGGGCAGTCTTCGTCACCAACGCCGAGTCCGCTGCGCTGTACGACCTCCTGGCCGACGACATCGTCACCATGGAGTGGGTCAAGGTGGGCCTGTTGGTCGCCGAGATCGCGTTGAAGGGAGCGCGCGAGGGCCTCCTGGCGGCGTTCAAGACCGCCCTTGGCAACCTCATCTCCGAACAGGCGGGAGACAGCCAGGCGAGCGCAGACCTGGTGCCCGGGGAGACCAAGGCCGCAATCTCCAACAGCGTCGTGAACTCGACAGCCGGCGGGGAGATCGCGGGAGAAGTCGTGGACAACGTGCTCAAGCGCCTGCTCGCCCGCAAAGAGATCGTCGACGCCGGGGGGAGTTTCTTCGGCGGCGCCGCCTTCAAGAAACTCATCACAGAGGAGTTTTCACGCGCAGCAAAGAAGGAACTCGACAAGAAAGGAAGCCTGGGCAAAGACCTCGTAGAGACCGTCATCACCGAGATCATCAAGGCATTGCCCGGACTCTATGTGGAGTACTCCAAGGCCGTCGCCGAGTCGTCGAACATACACGCGTCACGCTCGATCCAGGCGTTCAACGAGCTCAGGGGCATCAGCCGGGGAAAAGCGAACGCGGGCCGTGAGATCCGCGCGGCCAAGGCGAAGATCGACGACCTGAAGACGCGATTCTTCGCCGCGCTTGAAGCCCGCGGTTGTCCGGTCACCGTCTCCACCATTGACGCCTGCACTTTTGACCTTGAGAACCGCCTCGACGCCGCCCGTGGCGAGTTTGTTACCGAGCTGGCCTCCACGCGTACCGCGTTCGACGACGCTGTGGAGATCACGCCGGCGTCGGCGATTTTCGCCAGCGCGTGTCGCGACGGCGAGGTCATCCGCAGCATCAATGAGGGCCGGCTGGAAGTCTCGGGCATCGCCCGTGAGCTCACATCGTTGGCCCGACTGGGCGGCAAAGGCGACGCCATCAAAGCCCTGCTGTTCCGGCTCGAGGCGGCGCGCAAGCAGCTCAACGAGGACCAGATCCGAGCCCGCACCTCGGGTGCCTGCGCCGCGGCCATCGACGGCGTCGATGTCCAGACCGGACTCGCTCAGCTTCGCAAGGCGGAGGCCGACCGGAAGCTGGTGTTCGAGCGGTTCGAGGCCAAGATAAAGACCGCACTCGAGACCTACCGCGCCTGCAAGGAGACCGAGGGGCTCGGCCTTGGCTGCGAGGCGGACCTGGCGCTGGCGCGGACCAACCCGTGGCGCGCGGCCGCCGACGTGCTGTCCTGCCTTCCTCAGGTCGACCTGCCGTGCGAGCAGATCTGTGACGACGGCATCGACAACGACGGGAACGGCCTGACCGACTGCGAAGACCCCGTGTGCGGCGCCCAGGAGATCTGCGACCCGGACCCGGACCCCGACCCGGACCCGGACCCGGACCCCGACCCGGACCCGGACCCCGACCCGGACCCCGACCCGGACCCCGAGGACATGTGCGCGGT
>CALBXO010000752.1 GCA_937890335.1 uncultured Pseudomonadota bacterium
GGCCCGACGCGCGCAGTGACAGCGTAGGCTTCCGACTCGCCCTCGACCCACCTGACTGAGACCGTGACAGGGCGCGTCCGGCGGGCGTGAAGATCAGGCCGATCCCTCACGTCGCCGTCGGACGACGAGGACTATCACGCCGACCAGGCACGCGACGCCAATCCAGTCGCTGAACGCCGCAGCCACCGTGTCCCGCAGCACACGTGGGGCGCTCTCGGGCACCAGCGACCGGCCCAGCTTGCCCATCCAGACATACGGCGTCGGGCCACCCGTCAACATGGGAACCTCGGCGAGAAGCGTCTCCGGCTCGTAGATGCTCGTCGACTTTACGACGCGCCCATTGGCGTCGATGAAGGCCGTCACCCCGGTGTTCGTTGAGCGCAAAAGCCACTTGCGTGTCTCCACACTGCGGAACGTCGCGAGCGCCAGGTGCAGGTAGGGCTCAGCCGTTTTTCCAAACCACGCATCGTTCGTCACGTTGATGAGCACATGCGGGTCCTTCTCCGCCACCGCGACGCCAAACCGAGGGATGATGTCCTCGTAGCAGATCATCACACCGAGCCTGTGCCCATCCAGTTCGAAGACCTCAATGCTGTTGCCCGGCGTGAACTCGGACGCCTCGGGGATGACATCGTACACCCAGGGCCAGAGGTCGGCGGCCGGGATGTACTCACCAAAGGCCAGCAGATACGTCTTGTCGTACATGCCCAGGACGCGGCCCTGGCCGTCGAGCAGCGTCGCCGTGTTGGACACCCGGTACGGGCGCGGGACCGTGACGATTTTGCCGTCCACCACCCGGCGCATCTTCTTGTTCGGCGGGTCGTCCCGCAGTTCTTGCTCGGACAGCGTGCGGAACGTGATGCCGCCAAACAGCGTCGGGACGGCAAATCCGCGCTGAACCCCGTGACGATCGCCCAGCGGCGTGTTGGCGCGCACATCGTCGGCGGCGCTGTCCACAGGCGGGGCCGCGCTCGGGCGAAGCCAGGTCGCATCCTTGGGGATGTACCGGCGGTACTGGTCCACACTCCCCCGTAGAATCTCCAGGTCGTCGGTCTTCTGACGGGACGCAAACACAAAGGGCGCCTGAAAGCTCGACTCCGGCCACACAATGAGCTCCGCACCCTCAGTGGCGAGCTTCCGGCTGAGACGCTGGTGGATGTGAAGGTTGTTCTCGAGCTTGTCCGCGGCCTCCTTCTCCCAGATGCCGATGTCGGCCTCCACCGCGCCAATCTTCAGTTTGGGCGCCGCGGCCGCCTGGGCGTCCACCTGCCCCATCCGCACGTAGCCATAGGTGATGTTGGCCACCACAACCGCCGCTGCCACCGCGAGCCCGACGAGCGCGCGACGCTTGGGAATGGAGGGGAACACCTTGCCCCATTGGGCGCGCTCACCGGACAGTACAAAGGTGTCGAGGAGGTCGTAGAGGGCGCCGTTCATCGTAAACAGCACCGCCGCGACGCCCAGCGGCCCTACCAGCTCCAGAATCTGGATCATGGCCGGGAACGTCCACTGACTGTTGCCCATGTAGTAGGGGAAGATCAGCGGCATCCAGAGTTCGAGCGCCAACCAACACAGCGGAGCGAGCCACACGGCCGCAGCTCCCTTCTTGCGCAGGTAGTGAAACAGCGCCCCAAAGACGCCAAAACTCAGCCCTTGGTACGCGTTGAGCAGCAGGCAAATGGGCAACGCCAGCCAGATGGGCATATGCCCAAAGTCCTCCAGCAGCCCGGTGATCCAGTAGAAGCCGCCGTAGTTGGCAATCCAGCCTGACGCCCACGCCCACAGGAACGCCTTGCGTGTGCTCGCCGCGCGATCGGCCAGGTACATCAGGGGGACAAAGAAGAGGAAACCAAACGGCCAGATGTCCCAGTCAGCAAAACTCAGAAACATCAGGCAGCCGCTCAACAGCGCCGCGACGACCATCCGGGCGCGCGCAAAACTCGGGGCTTGGGTGGGTTGGGTCATAGACTGCTCCGCGGGTCACACGCCCGGAGGATCCAAGGGGACGGCCCGGTCAACCAGCGAGGCGCCCGGTTCTCTTCCCGTGCGCCGTTCCCTTGCCGCTGGGCTGAGCCCCCGCCGCCCCGTTCCGCCGCACGGCGGGCTGGGTGCGTCGCTACCATAGAGAAGGACGTGTGGACGTCAATGCGCGCAAGCCATGCGCTGCAAAGCCACAGCCGCTCGCCGTGCCCGGTCCCCGTCGCGGTCCTGTGGTGGAAGGCGTCCGGTTCTACTCGCCGCCAATTCCCAGGCTGCGCGCCACAAACCGGCCCACATCGACGACTTCCACACCGTCACCGTGGGCGCGCATATGCCCGGCACAGCGCACCGAGCCGGTGACCACCGTCTGCGCTCCCTGGTCCTCCAGGGCACCAAGCACCAGCCCCGCGGCGACGGCTGCACCGTCCGGCGCGACCAGCGGATAGTGGTCCCCGGCGCCGCAGCAAAGCCCTTCGTCCCGCGACAGCCACATGTCCGCGGGCGGGTGTCCGAGCGCCGCAGTGACCACGGCCCTCGTGGCGTCGTGCAGGCCGAGCTTCCGCCCGGTTCGGCAGCCATCGTGCAGGGCGACCAGGCCCGCCGAGGCGTTTCCTGCACCGCCGGCGGACTGGGCCGTTTTGCCCATCCAGCTCGTCATGCGTTGGAAGAGCACGTCGATCAACGGCTGCACCCGCGGCCCGTCCGGCGGCAAGTCGATGTCGCCACACTCGGTGACGACCTGCTCGTACCCGGCCAGCGCACCCGACAGCCGCTCGCGCCATACGTCGGCTGCGGCACCATACCCGGCTTGCTCGAGCGCGCCCCCGCAGCAGTGCATGGGAGCGGCGTCATCCCCCTCGAAGAGCGCCACCTTGTGCCCGAGCACCTCGGCGAGCAGACGCCCGACGAGCACCACGCCCTCGGGGTCTTCGCGTCTGCGCGCACAACCTGGGAAGTAGGCCACCGCTGAACCAGCGTCGAACACCTCCGCGGAGGCCAGCGATGGGACGGGACCGCCGGCGCACCCATGCTGCTCCATCGCCTGATCCATCCCGCGCAGCGCCGGGGGCGTGGGCAACCCGCTGTCCACGACCATGCGCCGCGCGTGGCGCATGGCCGTTGGCAGGTCGTGGTCGTGACGGCACCAGGTCTGGCAGCGCAGGCAGCCCGTGCAGTGGAAGAACACCTCCCCCACCTCAGCGGTCAGCTCCACGTGGCCGTCGTCCACAAGGCGCAGCAGCGACATGAGCCCCCAGGGTGTGACTGTCTCCCGCGCCTCTCCCTCCGCGACCGGGCAGCTGAAGCGGCACAGTTTGGGGCAGTACGTACAGGTGTCGGCCTGGCTGCGGATGGGCAGCGGGAGCGTCGTCATGCTTCACCTCCCTCGCGGATTTCGCGCAGCGGCGGGAGCACCCTCCGCGGATCGAGCTTCTTCTTGGCCGCCGCCCAGGCCTCTGACATTGCCGCACGCGCACGCGCCTCCGGGGCCACAAAACCCAGCGTCCCGTTCACTTCAGCAAACACGGCGTGTCCCTCGTCCACCAGTCCCGGGACACTGGCTGCGGCCTTGGTACTGGCCGGCACCCAGACGGACGCCTGGTGCGCGGAGATGTCGTACCACACGCCCACCCGCAACAGCGCGGCGGGCAATTGCGCCAACGCCATGGGGCGCCCCCAGATCGCCACGGCGCCGCGCGCGTCCTCGCCCTTCCCTGTCACAGGGTCGGCGCCGGCGCGAACGTCGCCGCGATCGGGCCGGTAGTACGCCTCTGGGTCCAGTGGTCGCAACGTCGCGCCGCAGGCGCGCGCAGTGCTCGCGACAACCTCGGCCATGAAGTCCACCGTCGAGAGGTCGCCCTCGAGCAACATCAAGACCACATTGCGACGGCCGGAGACGAGCACGTTGGAGCACCGTACGCCCCGCGCGAAGCACGTGCGCACCAGTTGCGCCGCGACTTGCATACCGTCGCATTGGATCTCGATCCCCCGCGACGCCTGCGAAGCCCCCGACACCCCCAGGGTGGCGGACGTGATGATGCCAAACCTCGCCTCCGCGCCCAGAAAGAAGTGCCTGAGGTCGGGGCCGGCCGCCTTCCGAGGCGAGCTGATGTAGCGGTACTCCGCGCCACCTCCGGTCAGGGCGCCCAACGCGATGCAGCTCTCGCGCACGCTGCCGTTCCAGAGCGCCGGCTGTACGGGCAGATACCGCGACAACAGCCCGCCGATCGTCGAGCTCGGGTGCTCCCGGCGCCAACCGGCCAGACTTCCCTGGGCCACCGCCAACTCGCCGGTGAGCTGGGCGATGGTCACGCCGGGCTCCACGGTGACGACGCGCGACTGGCGGTCCCAGTGGAGCACGCGGTTGAGCCCCGACAGCGGCAGCGCCGGGTCGCCCACTTTGTCCCTCGTATGGCGCCCGGCGCCCACGGGCCAGACGGTCTCCCCACGGCGGGCGTCGGCGAGCGCCTCGGCGACATCGCGCACCGCGGTGGGACGACCGCGCCGCTCTCGGAGTCCCACCTGCACGGCGGCGGCCTTCTCGAGGCTCCCCGCCGTCCATACCTTGCCGGGATTCATCACGAACGCAGGGTCAAACGCCGCCTTGGCAGCCAGGAACAAAGACGCGCCGCCGACGTGGTCCTTGGGGACGTTCGCGGCCTTGCTCAGGCCCACACCATGGTGGTGGGACACGCTCGCCCCGCAGGCAATCACCGCCCCCTGTGCGGCCTCCCAGACACCGCGGTAGACCTCCAGGGTCTCGTCGGTGTCGGCGCCGAAGCCGGCGAACGTGAAGTAGATGCTCGCCCCCTCGGCGTACGCATGGCTGAAGTGCGCCATGATGAACGCGCGCCCCTTCACCGCGCGCTTCACTGCGTAGTAGAGCCGGGTCAGATTGGCCCAGGTGGTCGCCACCTCCATCGTGTCCACAAACGCGCCGGACTCGAACATGGCGCTCTGCTTGTACGACACGTTGAACCGGTTGTGCAGCCAGTGCTCGCCGGGCCCGGCCCCGAGATCCACCGCACCGCGGCGCAGGATGGCCAGCCCCGCAGCCGCTTCCTCGCGCGCTGTCTGCTCGTCCCCTTCAAACCCCACGACCATCAAACAGCCACCCGGGAGCGCGTCTGTGAGCTGGTTGAGCAAGAGCGGACTGCCGATCGCCCGACCGAGCAGGCCCTTGGCAGCCTTCAGGACACGTCCGCCGAGCTCGGGCACGAGATCGGAGACCGAGTCGGGCACGGAGCGCAGCGCCACCTCCCGCAGACCCTCCAACATCCGTCGGGGCGCAGCGTCACCGGCACCTCGTTTGGACCCACCCGCGATGAGCGTGTCGAACTCGTCATAGAGCCGGATGACGGCAGGGCGAAGGCCCGCCTGCATGAGCTGCCTGGCCAGATCGCACCCGACTTCCACCGAGTCGCAGTGGAAGCCGCGGTAGATGCTCGTCTCGGGGGCCGGCATCAGCCGGACCACGCCGCTGGTGATCACGCCAAGCGTACCCTCGGAGCCCACCAACAGCTGGGTCGGGTCGGGTCCACCTCCCCACCGGCTCGCGCCAGGGCCCGGTGCCGAGTCGATGATTGCGCCGCGACCGTCGACAAATCGCAACGTCTGGATCATGTCCTCCATCTTCCCGAACCGGCTCGAACATTGGCCGGCCGAGCGCCCGGCCATGTATCCGCCCAGCGAGGAGCAGTAGATGCTGCTCGGGAAGTGGCCCAGCGTCAGTCCCCGGCGCTCGAGCTCGGTCTGAAAGACAATCCCCAACGCGCCCGCGCCCACGCGCGCGAGGCTCCCGTCATCACTGAGCCACTCAATGTCGCGCAGCCGCTTCATGTCGATGACGACGCCGCCCTTTCCGGGGAGCGTCCCACCGCAGACCCCACTGCCCGCTCCAAACGGCACAATGGGGCGTCCGGCCGCCACCGCCACCCGCACGCAGGCCGCTACTTCCGCCTCGCTTCCGGGTTGCACCACACACGCCGGCTCGTGGTGAAACAGCCTGCCCCCACGGACCAGGATGATCCCCTCCGGCCAGCAGTCGCGGCTGTACGCCAGCTTGTCCGGCACCGACGTCAGGACGTGGCTTGCGCCTACGACCGACGCAAACTCCGATACGATGGATTCCGATGCTAACGACGTCGTCATGGTTCCCTGCGAAGCGATGTACGCACTCGTGACTGGCGAGTCAAACAGGCGCTCCCGTTCGCGACCGGAGCGCCACTCCACTTGCCTGCGTGCGGGTCGCACCGTACCGTGAGCCCATGGGTCCGGTCCACAAACTCCTGCGCGAGTTCGACGCACTCCGGCCCCTGGCACCGGCGCTGTTGTCCCTCTGGGCCACCGCACCCAAGGCCATCGAGCTGGCCCGGACAGCCGCGCGGGACGCCCGCGCAAACGAGCAGCTCGGCAAGCTCACGGACGAAGCTCTCAGCGCCGCCGCTGACGCCACCGCCATCCTCTGGGCGAACGACGAGCTGCTCATGAGGGCGGGTGCCCAACTGCGACAGGCGCTGGAAGGCGCCGGCGGAGACCCACGCGTGCGCGCGGCCCTCGAAAAGCTCAAAGACGCGGCGATGCGCTCCTGGGACAGCCAGGTCGAGCGGCTGGTGGGTGGTGCAATCGAGGGTGAGCGCAACGATCTGGGTGACACGTTCCGCGTCGTGGAGGCCGTGCTGGACGGCCTTGTGCAGCGCGCTGTGCTCGGCTCCAGCACGGAAACGACAAAAAAGTAGCCGCCCCGTTGCCCAGGCTGGCTCCCCGCGTGTCCAACACCCGCATGGCAGCCACGACCACATGGGCCCACACGGCAGGCAGCAATGGACGTACCGCGGCGTCGCGGTATGCTCGCGGGCAATCACCCGAGGGAAGTTCCGCCGTGGAGAGCCGGTCGTCGATCGTCGCGGAGTTGTACGAGAAGTACGCGCGCCTGGTGCACAGGCGTGCGCTGCGTTTCTACGACGAGCACGAGGCGGAAGAGGTGACCCATGAGGTCTTCCTCGTCGTCATCGAGAAGATCGACGCGTTCCGCGCCGATGCCTCCCCGGCGACCTGGCTCTACCGCATCACCACCAACCACTGCCTCAACCGGCTGCGCAACCGCGGCCGCCGGCAGGAATTGTGGCGCGAGCGGTCCATGGACGCGCCGGGTGCGATGACGCAGGCCCCGGTCCAGGAAGAATCACTGCTCCTGCGGCGCCTGTGGAACGAACTGCCCCAGGAGCTGCTCCAGATCGGCGTCTACTACCACATCGACGGCCTGACCCACGGCGAGATCGCGCGCATCACGGGGCTGTCCCGTCGCACGGTGGGCAACCGACTCGAAGAGCTCGGCGCTGAGGCGAGAAATCGCGCCAACGACGGAGGGCGATCATGAACGACGCCGGGACCAACCAGACAGACCTGTTCACCCGCTCCGGCCACATCTCCGAGCTCACGCTCGACCGGTGGGATCTGGACGAATTGACGGCCCTCGAGGAGGCCGGACTCGAGGCCCATCTCGCCCAATGCGAGGCGTGCAGGCTCCAGCGTCAGACCGTCGCCAGCTTTGACGCGGCGACGCACCTGGCCCCTCCCTCGCGCACGCCGCGCACCGTCCCGTTGCCAGCAACGACGCGGCGCCGGGCGCGGGCCGGTGGACGGGCCCAGAGCCTCTGGATGGCCGGCGCGGCTGTGTTGACTGCGGCGGCGGCCGTCGCGCTGTTTGTGGTCCCAACCCAGCCATCGCTGCCCGAGGACGACGGCATCCGCCGCAAAGGGACCGGCATGGACCTGGAGGTGTTCGTGGACCGCGAGGACCGCCTCTCCCTGTCGCCCGGCGACACTGTCCATCCAGGCGAGCGGCTCGGATTCCGCGTCCACGTCCGCGACGCGGGCCACATCATGATTGTGGGCATCGATCAGAGCCGGGAGCCCTACCTCTGCTATCCTCAGCACTCGGGGGGGGCCGCCGTGGCCACGGACTCCATGACCAGGGCCGGCGAACTGACCGACGCTGTGGAGCTCGACGAGGTACTCGGCCAGGAGACGCTGCTGCTCGTACGCTGCGACGCACCTTTCACATTTGAAGGTGTCCGCGATCAGCTGCCGTCGGTGCCGACAGGCTGCCAGAAGGAGGAGTTGCGAATTGTCAAAACGCGCCGCTGACGGCCTCGTTGGCCTCTTGGTGCTCTTGACGCTCCTCGCCGCGACCGAGGCTGTGGCGGAGGTGCGCCGCTACGCCGTCGTGGTGGGACAGAACCACGGCGAACCCAACGAACAGTCTCTGCTGTTTGCCGAGACCGATGCACGGAAGATGGCCGAGGTCCTCGGCCAGTTTGGCGGCGTGCCGCCGGAAGATCTCATCCTGCTGCTGGACTCGGACGCGGCCTCGGTACAGCGCGTCATGGCCGAGGTCGACGCCCGCATCAAGCTGGACAAATCCGCGGGCAACGTCGAGGCGGTCCTCATCGTCTACTACAGCGGGCACGCCGACGCACGCGCGATGCATCTGGGCGGAACCAAGCTGCCGTTCCGGGACTTCAAGCGGGACCTGAAGGGCTCCAGCGCCGACGTGAAGCTCTTTATCATCGACGCCTGCCGCTCGGGCGAAGTGACCCGCGTCAAAGGGGCGCGCCCAGCCAAGCCCTTTGACATCCGGGCCGACGACCAGCTGCAGGGCGAAGGTCTCGCGATCATCACCAGCTCCGCCGCAAGCGAGGACGCCCAGGAGTCGGACAGGTTGCGCGGCAGCTTCTTCACCCACCACCTGGTCGCGGCCATGCTCGGCGCCGCGGACCAGTCCGGCGACCGGCGCGTCACGTTGGCCGAGGCGTACCAATACGCCTACACGGAGACCATCCGCAGCACCTCCAGCGCACGCTTCGTTCAACATCCCACCTACTCCTTTCAGATCCGCGGACGCTCCGATCTGGTGCTCACCAACCTCGACACCACCGTGCGGGGCCTGGGCCAACTGGTCCTGGAAGACGCCGGGTCCTACGTGCTGTTCCGCGGCGACGACGCGGGACCGGTTGCCGCAGAGGTGAGCGTCGAGGCCAACACGCCCCTGATGCTCGACGAGGGCCGGTACCTGGTGCGGATGAGGGGCGACTCCGCCGTCTTTGAGACCTACGCGACCGTCGCCGAAGGACGCGCGACACGCGTGGCGCGCGGCACGATGCAGCGCGTGGCGTATGGGCGTTTGGTCCGCAAGGGCATCGGTCCGTCCACCCGGAGCGCGTGGGGCGTCACCACCGGTGCGGCGGTAAGCGCCGAATTGCTCCCGGGAACGGGTGCCACGGTGCTCGGCACCATCGGCCTGCAGGTCGACCTGGAGCCGGTGAGCTTGCAACTGCGCCTGCGCTACGGAAGCAGCAACGCCACCAACGATCTCGTCGCGCTCGAGCAGCAGGTCTTCGGTGCGGAGGTTGCCGCATTGCGCCTGTTCGACCTCGGCGACTTCACGCTCGGCTTCGGCGTGCGGGGCGGCGCGGACTGGGTAGCACAATCCCTCGAGTCCACGGGCGTCGCCCCGGATCGCGGAAACCTCACGGGGCGCACCGGCGCCGTACTCCACGCTGCGTGGGCGCCCGTTCCCTGGCTCGCCGTCTGGATCGAAGGAGCCGCCGACGCGTACTTCGCCCAGGTCGTCGAGGCCGGCGGAACCGCCACCAACGCCCGGTTTGTGCCGTACGGCGCGGCCGGGCTCAACCTCTACGTGTTCTGATGAGACGTACCGCTGTCATCGCGTGCTGCCTCCTGGTCGGGTGCGGGGAACCGCTGGCCACCGGCGATTACCTCGGCGAGCCGCTGCTGAGCCTGGAGGGGAACATCTACCTCGCGGAATCCGATGGTCTGGTCCCCTCCAACCTCTCCGTAGCGCTGTTCTGGACCGACGATCTCACCGCCCAATGGCTGGACGACTCGGCTGCACAGGTCACAGAACAAAACGCCGTCACGACGAGCACCTTTCCCGCGCGCTACCACCTGACTCTCTTTGAACCGCCGAGCCCGGAGGTCCTCAGGGAGATTCCGGACGCCGACGGTCAGCTCGCGACCGCCGTAATCCTCGTGTACAGCGACCTCAACCTCGACGGACGCCTGAACTTGTCCGAGGAGCCCGTCGTGGGCGGAAGCCTGGAGTACATTGTCGCGTTCTCGCCCAACCCAACGGACAGCGAGCTGCTCGGCGGCACCGCGGAGGCAGGGTACCGCGTGATGCGCATCCTCCCAGACGACACGGCCTGCGACGCCGACGGGCCCCTGGCCGCCCTCCGGCCCGCTACCGAGCGGACGGAGATCGACCTCATCGTGGGCCCGGATGTGCGGGATCAACTGCCCGATGTGGACTGCGACGGCGAGGTGTCGCCTTGGTTGGTGACGGAGTGCGGACCCATTGTGGTCTCCGCATTGGGGACCCAGAGCGCTGACCTCTGGGAGCAGCTCCAGCGCGCCTACGACGTGTGCCTGGCCCTCGGAGAGGACCCATGCTCGGAGCTTGGTCGCGCGGTGATGGAGCAGCCGTTTGCGCGGCGCCGGCCGGCTCTCGGCATGGAGTACCTGGAGTGCGCGGGGTTGTTGGAGCCCGATCCGTGCGTGCGCTTTGAAGTGGCCGTCCGCAGTGCCCCCGCGGAGGGGCGGGTCCAGGCCCTGGCAGAGCTCGCCGCATGCGCGTCGAGGAACCACATCTGTGAACGGCTCGAGCCGTATGTCCGCGCTCCGCGCGAGGCCGTGCCACGGAGCCACTCCGCCCTGGCCACCTGTATCGAGCCCCTGCTCGGGCGGGACAATCTGTGTGCGCCAGCCGTGATGCGGGCAAACACGGCCTGGGAGTCCGCCGTCGGGGCCAGCGAGGCGGTGGAGACCTGCCTGGCCTCAGACCTGCCCTGCACGTCGCGTCAGGTGGCCTGGCGGGAGCAATCAGTGCTGGCCGTGGGGCAGTACCGACGGGTGGCGGCGTGCGTCGGGTCGGCCAGCGCCTGCACGTCCGAGTTGGCCTCGCGCGACCGCGCCCATACGGAGACCGAGCGCCTGCGCGCCGAGCTTGAGCGTTGCCTGGACGCCGGCGACGACAATTGCCGCTCGATCAACACGAGCCTCAACACCGCGGAGTCACGGCTGGCGACCACGCAGGGCACGTACGAGACTTGTCTCCGGGAGAACGCGACGGCGACGGTGTGCCTGCCGCAGCTGGAGAGCCTCCAGGCGGCCGTGGCCGGCTACACGCAGGTGAATCAATTGCGCGTCGAGTGTCACGACACCCAGTAACCCAACTGGCGGCATGCCCCCTTCGACACCATCACGCGCACCCTTCACGGCCTCCGACATCCCGCGGCGACCCCCGCGTCTACGCTGACGTGGAATCGTCGCCATCGGCAGTCGGCGCGACCGGGACGTCGGTGTCCGCGTGGTCCTCGCCCGCGTCTCCGCCAACCTTGCCGAGCACCTCCGACTGCCCGTCCTCGTCGGTCGGAACCACCGGCAGCTCCAGCTCCTCGTCGTCGCCCTCGACGCCAGGGATGGAAGCCCACTCTGACAGCGCGGCCAGAAAGGCAGAGTCCGGGAAGCCAGCCTCGGCCGCACTCAGGTCGGGTTCGCCGCCGGCGCGCACCTCTTCCACCAGCGCGCTGAGGACCTCCAGCACTTCCTCGTCGTCGTCGCCCGCCCAAGGATCGAGCAGCGGGACCAAACCCAAAATCGCGTCCCAATCCTCCCGCCAGACCCACACGGCACCCCGGAGGTCGGCGCTGGCTGCGTGCAGGTCCACGCCAGTCACCGAAACGGGCAGCGCCGTCAGCAACGCGCTGGCCTCGTCCACGGCCTCCAGGGCGGCGTCCACATCGTCGCCAAGGCACTCTGCAGCCGTGCAGAGGTGTCCGGCGAGCACGCGCTCAGCCCGGTCACCCGTGGCCAGGGGGCGGACAAGTCGCGCGATTCGCTGCGCCCAACCTGGCCCCGTGGACAGGTCGACCATGCGGTCCGAGAGCTCCGCGGGCGTCGCCACATCAGGCCACGGCACGGACGCATCCACCGGCGCCAGCCCGCGAATCACCCCGGCCTCCGGTTCCCAACGCGTGTGCATGCCGTTCAGGTAGCTCGCCAGGGACAGCGCGCGCCAGATGTGCATCCCTTGGAACGCCAGTCGCTTCCCGTCCGCTGCGCGCAGCTCACACGAGTTGAGGGCGATCCGCACCTCGCCCAGGTCTGAGGTGGGAATCACGATGGGCTTGCCGGTGCGCAGCGGGAGGTACTTGAGCGCGGTGGGCTCCACAACGAGCTCGCCCACGGAGATGGGACCGAGGTTGGGAAACCCACTGACCCAGGTGTCCGGCGCCTGGAGCCAGGGAGGGCTGCCAAAACTCTGCCACTGCCAATCGCTTCCCTCCTTGGGCTCCTCCTGCGGGCGCGTGCGCACCACGAGGATCTTGATCAGCGGATCGTGCTCGTCGCGGCCGGCAAGGTTCGTGTCGCCGCTGATCAGGGTGCCGTCCACGGGCCAGGCCCCCGCCTTGGCACACGACTCGAGCAGCCCAAAGGCCGCGCCAACGAACTCCCCGTGCGCGGCGGCGGGCACGTTCTTGGCCGCCGCCGCCACCTGGATCGAGTACAGCGCCTCAGGCGTGGAGATGGTGTCCTTCATGCGCACCAACAGAAACGTCAGCAGGCATCCGCCTACGAGGATCAGCGTGACGGGCAACCACCACGAGCGCATCAAGGACGGAAGGAAGAACAGGTCCTGGTCCGGATGGAAGAGCCGGAAGAGCATCGGCGACAGCCCCGCCGCGATGGACAGCACCGACACCGTCGCGAACCCAGTCAAGACGTGGTAGCCGCGGATCCAGGACGCGATGAAGAGGCCGACGCCGATAAGTCCCGTGGCAATCAGCGCGAAGTCGGGGTTGGTGGTCCAGGAACGAACCAGAAAGTACGCGCCGAACACAGCGACAATCAGCGACCCGAGACAGCCGCAGCCGACGCGGCGCCCCGTGATCTTGTCCCGAATGGCGTCGTCGACGCCGAGCTCCGGCGCCTTGGTCTTTGGGGTCACGCTCAGTCCGTGATGACGGGTATGCCAAGGTTGGCCGCAGAGTCGAAGAACTCGAGGACGTCGTCTTGCGCCGCGTCCACGCGGAACACCACAAAGTGGCCGTCGTCACCGGCTGCGGGCCGATACTGACGACTGACCACGGTGTAGCGCTGCCCGTCCACCGATGCGTTCTCGGTCACCGGGGGCTCTACCGCGTCCACGGTCCGCCCTTCGAACGGCTCGTACAACGGCGCGACCACCGCCCCTCGCAGCCCCGTCGAATACGTCTCGAGCGTGGGAATCGGTGAGATGGTGTCACCGAGTCCGATGGTGTGGAGCACGTGGCGGGGCGTGGTCTCGCCCTCGATCACACGGACGCCGATGTACTCGGCGTAATTGACCGGATCCACGTCGTCAAAGTAGCCCTGGATGAAGTTCAGTACCGGGTGGTTCGACCCCACGGCGGACTCCTGGAGTGCGACGGCAACGCCAGCCGGGATGTTCACGGGGTTGGTCTTGTTGAGCAGGCTGAGCACGAGGCCCCCACCGGTCCCGCTGAGCACCGCCGCGCTCACGTCCGGCTCGTACGGCAGGGCGAGCGCTCCGGTCGTCCCGCCCTGGGAGTGTCCGTAGTAGTACACCTTCGCCGGATTGACCTTGATGGCGCTTCCCGTGGGGGATGCCTCCGCCGGGATATCGATGCCTCGGACCAGGCGGACCATGGCATGGAGCTCGGCCACCGACTGCTGCCAATTGCCGCGCGCGGCGTCTGGATTCTGGAAGTTGAAAACCAGGGTCTGCGTGTCCAGCGTGCTGTCCCCGGCGCGATCTCCGTGGTGGATCTGGTCCCAGCCAATCAGCACGAATTTGGTA
The DNA here is from genome assembly GCA_937890335.1 of uncultured Pseudomonadota bacterium. Classification (GTDB taxonomy): domain Bacteria; phylum Myxococcota_A; class Bradymonadia; order Bradymonadales; genus CALBXO01. The sequence goes on from CALBXO010000752.1 coordinate 13,862, forward strand.
GCGTCTTCTCCCCGCGAGGTCAGCAGGTCCGCCACGCCAGTGGCGTGGCTGCGGAACGATCCGTCGGTGCCATGACCGTAGACAATGGCGCCCCATCCCTCCTCGGGCGCCTCGCCATCCGGCACGATCAGGCCGGTGCAGACCTCCGCCCTGCCCTGCTCCACGGGCGAGCCATTATTCAACGCGATTCCTCCCCCCTGCGTCTCATACGGAGCCGTCCCCGTCTGAAAGATGGGGAGGTCCACGCGGGTGTGAAGTTCGTGCCGGCCGGGCGCGGCGCCAAAGCAGCCGCGTTGGTGTGCGTCGCCCTCCAGACCGTCCTCACAGGGGGAGACCACGCCGGTGTCGCAGCGGACCAGATCGCCCAACGTAGTGGCTTGCCCAGCGTGCACGGCGGCGCGCAGCGACTTGGTGACCGCACGTGGGTCCCCCGTGGTGAACACGGCGGCCCCGACAATCTCGTCGGCGCTGAGCCCCTGCTCCGCAATCCAGTCCCGCAGCGGTGCGTACACGTCCCACGCCGGCGCCAGCGTCCCCGACGGGCGGTTCTCGCCCAGCATCAGCGCAAAATGCTCATCGCGCTCGAGGGTCTCACCGTTTTCGCCGCGCGCGTGGCGCGTGATCACCGCCGCATAGGTCGTCTTTGCGTTGAGCGGGCGGCCCCAGCTGGGCCGCATGGAGAGCCAGTTGTGACACAGGTATTTGTTGCCACCCGTCGCTGCCTGCCAGAAGACCGGCTGGTGTTGGTTGTACTCGGCGGACTCGGGGCTCACGTCCACCAGGTAGTGGGTGGGCGTGTCTCCGTCGGCCTTGAGAACATCAAAATCCAAGCGGCCGCTGAAGCGCAGGTAGACCGCCTGGTTGAGGCCAAAGCCATCCTGGTTCGTCGAGACCGCGTCCGCGTAGCGCCGCACGATGTCAAAGCCGAGTGGGGCCTCGCCCGGGGACGGGTGCGTCGCCATGTCGGGACGGCCGCCGGTGCGCCGAATGTCGTTGGGGAACGGGAGCCGATAGAACTCATCGGTCTCGCCCGCGACCTCGAAGTACATGCGCATTGGGGCGTCGAGCGTTGCGCTGTCGCCCTCGCAAACGACTCCGGCAAACAGGTCGGGGATGCCCTGACCGGGCGGCAGGCATTGGGCAGCTGCGCCGGGGTCGGTCAGTGGTCGGCCGCAGGCAAAGCCGGCCATGCAGTCGGCGTCCGTCGTGCAGGCGCCACCCAGGTCCTCTTCACCCGGGGCCGAACAACGGCCCGTGAGCCCTTCCGCGACGCAGATTGCGCCGGCTACGCACTCCGCGGTGGTGCCGCACGGCCCTCCCTGCGGCGTGTTCCCCGCGGTGAGGCATGTCGCCTCCGGGCCACAGTAGAGGGACTCTGTGCAGTCACCCGTGAAGTCGCAGCGCGCACCCTCGGCGGTGTCGCCCCGCGCGGAACAGACGCGCTCGGTGCAGGCCAGGCCCTCGCGGCAATCGACAAACGTCGTGCACTCCTCGCCAATCCCCCGCTCGGGACTTTCCCGTCGCGGTGGGGCCTTGCTGCCGTCAGAACAAGCTGAGACCAACACGAGGACCAGAGCGATGGATAGGGTTTTCATGGGCGCCTTCGTTCAGTTCAATGCGCAAGCAGACTAGCAGGTACCCGGATGGGCGGGAAGAATGCAGCCCGTTCTCCCCGGCTTGGAGGCTGCGCAAGATTCAGAGGGCGGAGAGAATCGAGTCGACTTCGTGGTCCTGGAGCGCAAACCGATGACTCGACTCCGTGGTGAGCAGCCAGAACCAGGCGACCAGGCGCTCCACATGCGGGGCGCCGTCCAGGCGCGCGGCGAGATGATGCCCCATCATCATCAACACGACCGCTCGGCGCGGCCCGCCCAGCACCGCGGTCTCACCAAGGAAGTGCATCCGCTCCAGCAGCTCCCGAAGTGCCTCGTCGTCGTCGGGGCCGGGCACAACCGGCACGAGTTCGGCTCCGGCGAGCAGGTCGCGGAAACCGGCGGCCACCTGGGTGGGCTGGCCCAGCAGCTCCCCGGCCCAGGGCGCGGCGCGAACACGTTGGCAAAACCTGCTCACCAACGCGGTGAGCCCGGCCGGGTCCACCTTGGGGAGTCCTTCGGTCCGCAGAAGTGCCTCCCAGGCCAGGGCGTTGGCCGCAGCCTCGGCGCGCCCCGCGGGAGGAGCTGACACGGCGAGCTGTTGGTACGACTCGCGGTCCAACACCACGGGAGGAATCTGCCCTCGGGCGACTGCCGGCGCATCCGCCCCCGTGGCGTGGTGCCGGTAGCACGCAGCCGAGACGCCGAGCCGGACCCCCGACTCCGTGAGGACACGCTGGAACGGGAACATCCGGCAGATGCTCGGCTTGTGAAGCGGACCCACCTCCCGATGAATCGCGCATCGCTTGTCGGCTTCCAGAAAGAGGCACTGCCCATCCACCTGCTGCAGGAAAATCCCGCCACCTTCCTCGCGACGCACGAGCGGCTTGTGGCCCGCCAGCCGCGGGACCCGCTCGACCATCGCCGGCCAGATCTCCTGGATGGTGGTCACCTCGGACTGGGGCAGCGGTCCCACCAGGTGCCCCTCACAAGAGCGACCGCACCCATCGCATGCGTGCGCCAGCTCACCCGCGGTTTGCCATTCGATGTCGTCCGCCTCGATCCAGATGGCCAGGCCGGCGGTGACGAGCGCTTCCAGCAATTGGGCCGCGAATCCCGGCGGCAGCGGCATGCCCAGCGAGGCCGCGAGCGCCTCCAGGTTCTCGATGGTGCGCAGTCCGTCCACGAGCAGCAGGAACGCAACCGCCGGCAGCGTCAGCTCCACCCGCACCGGCCCCCGCGCGACGACGCAACCGGAGCCCGTGGGAGTGAGCGTCAGCGAGTCGTCGAGTTGGGCGATGCGATAGTTCAAGTTGAAACGAGCGGCCCGCATGGGCTCAGATCGGCGTGGTCGAGCCAGCGGGCCGGCGTAGGATTACGTCGGGTTCGGGCAAGCTGCACAGCGCGCTCCGTCCGCAGGTTGTCGCCAGCGACCCGAGACCGCTGGCGCCTGCAGGTTGTCGCGGGCGAACCGAAGACGGCTCAGGTCGGCATGTTGGAGCAGCGACGGTCGGGCCAGGGCTCGTCCTTGGACTTGAGCGCCTCGAGGTGCCGGCACAGCTTCCGCCGTGTCTCGCACGGAGCGATGACCTCGTCGATGTAGCCCCGCGCCGCCGCTCGGTCCGGCGACAGGAACTTCTCCTTGTACTCAGCCTCGCGCGCCTCGCGAACCACACTCGGGTCCTCCGCCGCGCGCAGCTCCTTGCTGTACAGGATCTCCACCGCCCCCTTGGCACCCATCACGGCGATCTCGGCCCCAGGCCAGGCGAAGTTCACGTCGCCGCCTACGTGCTTGCTGCTCATGACGATGTACGCGCCGCCGTACGCCTTGCGGAGGATCACGCTCAGCTTCGGCACAGTGGCCTCGCAATACGCGTAGAGCAGCTTTGCGCCGTGGTCGATGACCGCTCCCATCTCCTGGTCAACGCCGGGGAGGAAGCCGGGCACGTCCACAAAACTCACGATGGGCACGCCAAAGGCATTGCAGGTGCGGATGAAGCGCGCCGCCTTCCGGGACGCGTCGATGTCGAGGACGCCCGCCAGCTCCAGCGGCTGGTTCGCCACGATGCCCACTGGATTGCCATTGAGCCGCGCAAACCCGACCACCACATTGCGCGCCCACAGCTCGTGCACTTCCAGCAGCGATCCACGGTCCACCACCTGCTCCACCACTCGCCGCACGTCGTAGGGAAGGCGCGGGTTGGAGGGCACGATCTCGTCCAGGTCGTGAGGCATGCGATCGACCGGGTCGTCGCAGGCCGTCACCGGCAAGTCCGCCCGGTAGTTCTGGGGCAAGTAGGAGAGGATCGCCCGCGCCGTCTCGATGGCGTGGGTGTCGTCCTTGAACAGGAAGCTCGACACACCGGTACGCGACGAGTGTGTCGCCGCGCCGCCCAGTTCTTCTGTGGTCACATCCTCAAACGTGACGGTCTTCACGACCTTCGGTCCGGTCAGGAACATGAACGACTGCTGGTCCACCATCCCGACGAAGTCCGTCAGCGCCGGGGAGTAGACCGCGCCGCCCGCGCAGGGACCGAGGATGAGGGAGATCTGCGGGATCACGCCGGAGGCGCGCACATTGCGCCG